>NZ_JBNNWE010000005.1:0-116706 GCF_050280905.1 Pseudomonas sp. NPDC086278 | reverse complement strand
CGGCTGGTCGCGTCGTTTGCCGCTTTAGTGCTGCTCAGCGGCTGCGAGCAAAAAGACCCGCCGCCACTCGACCAGCAGCTCTACGTCTGGCAACGCCAGAGCGTTACGCGCGGTGGTTTTTGGCGCGTCGATAGCTTCAGCGATGTCGGCGATCAGTTGGTCTTTAGTAAGAGCCATGTAGTGTTCCTTCCCTATCAAATTCATATGGATTGCAGAGTGCAGTGTCAGCCATCGAGCCCGATCTTCTGGATCTGGCACCCTCGGCCAATAACCACGGGATCGGGGTTATAGATACCGAAATCAGGGTTTGGTTCGACCTGACAAATGCTGAATGCACGCTTAACGCAGTGACTTCGCGCAAGACCGGGCAAAACTAGCACAGAGAAAGGGAAATATCCGCCTCTTGCTACCCATTTGGTCAGCTTTATTGCTCTAAAACGGGAAAAAACTGCATAAGGACCACCGCACGCCTGCGAATTGCCCTTCGCGACACGCCAAAACCAGTGGTTGCGGTACACTTGGCACTTTTTCGGGAGCCTGCCCTGCTCTCTCCAACCAGCCGCTTCAAACAGCCGAGAAGCCCATGCCGATCCGCCATTGCATCGTCCACCTGATCGACAAAAAACCCGACGGCACGCCCGCAGTTCTCCACGCCCGCGACTCGGAACTGGCCGAGTCGAGCGCGATCGAGAACATGCTTGCCGACCTCAATGAAAGCTACAACGCCAAACAAGGCAAGGCGTGGGGCTTTTTTCATGCCGAGTCCGGTGCGCACCCGTTCAGCGGCTGGCTGAAAGAGTATTTCGACGGCGGCAAGGATTTCACCGCATTCAGCCGTGTGGCGGTGGAACACCTGCAAAAACTGATGGAAGAGTCGAACCTCTCGGTGGGCGGCCACGTGCTGTTCGCGCATTACCAGCAAGGCATGACCGATTACCTGGCGATCGCCCTGCTGCATCACAGTGAAGGCGTTGCGGTGACCGAGCAATTGGACGTGACCCCGTCCCGTCACCTCGACCTGGGCCAATTGCACCTCGCCGCACGGATCAACGTCTCCGAGTGGCAGAACAACAAACAGTCCAAGCAGTACATTTCGTTCATCAAAGGCAAGAACGGGAAAAAAGTCTCGGAGTATTTCCGCGACTTCATCGGTTGCCAGGAAGGCGTCGACGGCCCGGGCGAAACCCGCACTCTGCTCAAGGCGTTCAGCGATTTCGTCGAAAGCGAAGACCTGCCGGAAGAATCCGCCCGCGAGAAAACCAAGACCCTGGTCGATTACGCCAGCAGCCAGGCCAAGCTTGGCGAACCGATGGGCCTCGAAGAGCTCTCGGAGCTGATCGACGAAGAACGGCCGAAAGCCTTCTACGATCACATTCGCAACAAGGATTACGGCCTGTCCCCGGAGATTCCGGCGGATAAGCGCACCTTGAACCAGTTCCGCCGCTTCACCGGGCGCGCCGAGGGGCTGTCCATCAGCTTCGAAGCGCACCTGCTGGGCTCGAAGATCGAATACGACGAAGAAGCCGGCACGCTTATCATCAAGGGCCTGCCGACGCAGCTGACCGATCAGCTGAAGCGACGCAACTGATGCTCAACGGCGTGCTGAAAAAATTCCTGCTGATCCTGCTGGTGGTCGTGGTCTACCAGAACTGGGGCAAGATCGAGCGGGTGTTCAACCCCTCGCAGGTGGTGTCGGAACAGACACAGGCCAAGGCCAACGTGGTGCTTTATGCGACCGACTGGTGCGGCTACTGCAAACTGACCCGGCGCTTTCTCGATCAGAAAGGGATTCCGTACAAGGAATTCGATATCGAGAAAGACGCCGAGGCGCGCAAGGCGTATGAGGCGCTGGGCGGGCGCGGGATTCCGTTGCTCGATGTGAACGGCACATTGATTCGCGGGTATGACCCGGATGAAATCCTCGCCGCATTGAAATAACCCTTCGCCCCACAAAACCTTGTGGTGAGGGGGCTTGCCCCCTCACCACAAGGTCGTTACCTCGCCTCGATCCGGAAGCCGAACCGCGGAAAGTGCACATGCACCACGCCGCCGCGTTCATCCTCGCGACGCACAATCAATTCCTCACGCCCCGCAAACACCAGCTCGCCGGCGACCGGGTCAACCCCATAGTCAGTGGCCGCGATGACTACCTGCTGACCCGCCTTGAACCCGTTAGGCTCATCGAACGGCTCATCCGGCAACGCGGCAGGTGTCGCATTGCGTGCAACCTCCAGCGCTTCCTCGGAGCTCATCTCGCTCGACGCGCCATGACCGAAGCCCATCACCCGACCAAACCACGCCAACACCGCCGGATACGCATCAACCAACGGTGAAGTGACAGGCGTCGCTTTGAGAAACCACAAGCAGTGTGCGAGGGAAAAGTCGGCCACGGAAGGTTCGCCAAACAGGAAATCGCCCTGCTCGCGCTCAAGCTGCAATTGGAGTCGACCCATAATGGTCGGCCATTGATGCCGCGCCTGTTCCGCCGACAGGCGGGTAGCGCTGCCGCCACTGAACAACCCGGCACGATCCGCCAGGAACGCCTTGATCGCTTCCGGCGGCAACGCGCCGAAGCGCACGGCCACCGACTCCGGCTGGAACACCAGACTCACCGCGTGCTGGAACACCACCGAATCAACCCACGCCGCGAAGCTGGCGACGATCATTTCCTGACCTTGCGGAAAAAACGCCGGCTGCGCTTTTTCCTGTTCCAGCCGAAGCGCGATCAGTGCGGTATCGCAATAAATATCGGCGCCGATCTGCAATACCGGCGTCTTGCGATAGCCGCCCGTCAGCGCGGTCAGATCAGGTTTTGGCATCACTGGCGAGATCTTCACCGAGCGCCAGGACAGTCCTTTGAAGCCCAGCAGCAAGCGGGTCTTTTCAGCGAAAGGGGATGTCGGGTAATGATGAAGGATCAACTCGGCCATGCTCGGTTCCATCCACGGATAAGGAGCCCGCAGCTTAGCGCGCAATCGGGGAGCGGCCTACAGACGTGCCGGATGAGAACTTGTCAGTCAGGTCGATAACTGCCCACCAGACACTCCTTGGCGCTTTTCTTGAGCTTTTTGATCAGCCGTTCCTGACGCAGCGCTTCGCTTTTATCTCGACAGATTTCGGTATAGACCAGCGCCACCGCCGGGCTGGAGAGGAAGAACCGCGCGCCCTTGCCGCTTTGGTGAGTGGCGAAGCGGCGCACCGGGTCGTCGCTGATCCCGCAATAGAGCGAACCGTTGGCCGCGCGAACAAGGTAGACGAACCACGGCTTGCTAACGGGCAGCGTCGGTTCGGCGGCAATGACGGAGGATTCGCTCGGGGAGTTCACGTGACGATCAAGGCTTGCGGGAAACAAGCCGCGATCTTATCAGCGACTGGCCTGGAATGCCTTCAGTCCCTTCAACGCTTGCGCGCGCACAGCGTTGCGCACCAGCGGCGTCCAGCCCAGCAGCAAACCTTTGAGACCCAGTGCCTGGCGCGACCACGTCCACAGATCGAAGTGGTCGTGATGCTCGCAAATCTTGCCATCGCGAAAGACGAAGCGAGCCTGAATGTCGTTGACCACGATGTTGCCGGTCTGGCTGAACAAATAGGTCGCCACCCAATGCGCGCCGCCGGTGCGTTCATCGGCGCGCACGTTGTCGAACGTCAGGGAAAAATCCTTGGCCCGAGTGGTGAGCATGCGCCACATGTCGCCGGCATCGCGGCCGCGCAGCTCGCCGAATGCCGGGTCGCTGAACACCACATCGTCGGTGTAGCAGGCGCTCATGGCTTCGGCATCCAGCCGCTGAAAAGCTTGGTAGAACCGGGTGATCAATGCGCTGTGGGCATCGCTCATGGACAGACTCCCTGTACTTGCAAAATGATGTCGAAAGATTTCCTGCACGATAGTCTGCAATGGCGCGCAACACTATCGGCATTCGTAGGCCGAATACCAATAGTGTGCAGGCGTCAGACCTTCTCGCTTTCGACCTGCACGTACAACGAGCGTCCGGCGCCGAGACCGGCGACGATTGCGCCGAGACCGATGACACCGAAGATCCAGCCTACGGCGGTCCAGCCGCCGGTCCAGTCATGTACGATGCCGACCGCGAACGGCCCCATCGAGGCCAGGGTGTAGCCAAACCCTTGGGCCATGCTCGACAGGTTCGCCGCGACATGGGAGTCGCGCGAGCGCAGCACGATCAGCGTCAGCGCCAGGCTGAACGTGCCGCCCTGCCCCAGACCCAGCAGAATCGCCCAGCCCCACAAGCCTTCAATCGGCGCATATAGACAGCCAAACAGGCCGCCGAGGGTCAGCAGCATGACCACCACGATGGCCAGGCGCTGATCCTTGCCGCGAGTAGACAGCCATGGCGCCGCGAGTGAACTGGCCAACTGAACGATCACCGAGCCGGACAACACCAGGCCGGCCTGGGTCGGCGTCAGGCCGCGACCGATCAGGATCGACGGCAACCAGCCGAATACGATGTACGCCAGGGATGATTGCAGGCCCATGTACAACGTCACTTGCCAGGCCAGCGGATCACGCAACAACCCGCGAACCCGGTAGGCGACCCTGTGCGCGCCGTGTTTCTGACCACCCGTTTGCGGCAGCCAGAAGACGGCTGCGACCAGCGCAGGTATTACCCAGAAGCCGAGGCCCAGGGCCCAGCTCTTGTCGAAATATTGACTCAATGGCACGGTCGCGCCCGCGGCCAGCGCCGCGCCCAGGCACAGGGCCATGGTGTAGACGCCGGTCATGGTGCCGGCGTGTTTCGCAAAGTCACGTTTGACGATGCCCGGTAACAACACCCCAATCACACCGATGCTGGCGCCCGCCAGCACACTGCCTGCAAACAAGCCGACCTGGCCCAACGAACTGCGCAAAATGATCCCGCCGGCGAGCAGCAGAAGAATCCCCAACACCACCCGCTCGGCACCGAAACGTCGGGCCAGCAACGGCGCCAGCGGCGCGAACAAGCCGAGGCACAACACCGGTAACGTCGTCAGCAATCCGGCCTCGGCCGCCGACAATCCGAGGCTTTTGGAGACCTCACTGAGCATCGGCGCCATGCTCGACAACGCCGGACGCAGGTTCAGCGCCACCAGAATCAGCCCCAGCAGCAACAGCCAGGGCCGCCCCAGGACCGGGTGACTTTGCTGGACCTGTTCGTCATCGGCCTCGGCATCGATCAGCTGCTCTTCGAGCTCTGCCGAACGTTTGGGTTGCGTGAGGTTTTTGCTGTGGTTGCCGGCCATGGATTTCTCGGTTTCAAGGTTCATTGATCAACTGCCTCGACAGGGCTTTGGCCCGTTCCGGGTCACGCTGTTCGACGGCGTCCAGCAGTTCGATATGCAGATCGAACACTTCCTGGCGCCGCGGATTGATGTTCAGGGTCTGGCGCAACTGCGCGCCGACGATGCTGGAGAAGTAGCGATACAACTCGCTGAGCGAGGGGTTGTGCGCGGCATCGACCAATCGACGATGGAACACCAGGTCGCAGGCGATGTAGCTGTCGAGATCGCCGTGGTAGTGGCTGCCGCTGATGACTAAGGCTTCGCGTAGCTCTTTGAGGTCTTCATCGGTGCGACGCAGCGCGGCCAGGCCAAAGGCTTCGACTTCCAGAATGTGCCGGGTCTCGCGGGCATGTTCCGGAGAGCAGCGCGATAACGCCTTGAGGGTGTCCATCGGATCGACCACCGCGCGCAGATAACTGCCATCGCCCTGGCGGATTTCAATCAACCCCGAAAACGCCAGTACGCGCATCGCTTCACGCACGGTGTTGCGGCTGATGCCCAGCTCGGCGCTGAGCTCAGGCTCGGTGGGCAGGCGCTGACCGACGGCCCAAACGCCTTGGTGAATCCGCAGGCGTAGCTGCTCAAGCGCCTGATCGACCAGGGATCGTTTCACTAATGGAGAAATGTCTGACATGGAATTCGCCCTTTCATCCAATCATAGGATGAATTTTCGGACATCTTAGTCAGCAATGTCCGACAGGGCAACCGTCGGCGGATGGCGCGGTGAACGCGAACGGGTGGTAGCGGGCTTGCTCGCGAAGGCGGCGTGTCAGTTGACTTCAACTTTCGCTGACACGCCGCTTTCGCGAGCAAACCCGCTCCCGCAGTTGTTCTTCATCGTTTAATTGCAGGCAAAAATAAACCCGGAACAGGTCCGGGTTTATTTCAACGCTTGCGCAAGATCAATGCAGGATCTGGCTCAGGAACAGCTTGGTCCGCTCATTCTGCGGGTTGTCGAAGAAGTCGTTCGGCGCAGCCTGTTCGACGATTTCGCCTTTGTCCATGAAGATCACGCGGTTGGCCACGGTGCGGGCGAAGCCCATTTCGTGGGTCACGCACAGCATGGTCATGCCGTCTTCGGCCAGGCCGATCATGGTGTCCAGTACCTCTTTCACCATCTCGGGGTCGAGTGCCGAAGTCGGTTCGTCGAACAGCATGATTTTCGGTTTCATGCACAGTGCACGGGCAATCGCCACACGCTGTTGCTGACCGCCGGACAATTGCCCCGGAAACTTGTGCGCCTGCTCCGGAATGCGTACGCGCTCCAGGTAATGCATGGCGATTTCTTCGGCCTGGCGCTTGGGCATCTTACGCACCCACATCGGCGCCAGCGTGCAGTTCTGCAGAATGGTCAGGTGCGGAAACAGGTTGAAGTGCTGGAACACCATGCCGACTTCACGGCGGACCGTTTCGATCTGCTTGAGGTCGTTGGTCAGTTCCACGCCATCGACCACGATGCGGCCCTGCTGGTGTTCTTCCAGACGATTGAGGCAGCGAATGGTCGTCGACTTGCCGGAACCCGACGGACCGCACAGCACGATACGCTCGCCCTGCTTGACGTTCAGGTTGATGTCTTTGAGCACGTGGAACTGGCCGTACCACTTGTTCACGCCCTGCATCTGGATAATGCCTTCAGGGCTCACAGGCTTTTTGATCGCTTCAGTCATCACAAAAACTCCTAACGCTTGTGGCCAGTGTCCAGCTTGCGTTCCAAATGCATGGAATAGCGGGACATACCAAAACAGAAAATCCAGAACACCAGGGCCGCGAACACATAGCCTTCAGTGGCCATGCCCAACCATTTCGGGTCGGCGGCAGCTTGTTTGACGCTGTTGAGCAGGTCGAACAGGCCGATGATGATCACCAGGCTTGTGTCCTTGAACAGCGCAATGAAGGTGTTGACGATGCCGGGGATTACCAGCTTCAGGGCTTGCGGCAGAATCACCAGGCCCATGCTGCGCCAGTAGCCGAGGCCCATTGCGGCGGCCGCTTCGTACTGACCTTTGGGAATCGCTTGCAGACCACCGCGCACCACTTCGGCCACGTAGGCCGACTGGAACAGGATCACGCCGATCAACGCCCGCAGGAGTTTGTCGAAGTTCATGCCTTCGGGCAGGAACAACGGCAGCATCACCGAGGACATGAACAGCACCGTGATCAACGGCACGCCGCGCCAGAATTCGATGAAGGTCACGCAGACCACTCGAATCGCCGGCATGTTCGAACGACGGCCCAGGGCCAGCACGATGCCCAGCGGCAGCGCACCGGCGATACCGACGGTGGCGATCACCAGGGTCAGCATCAGGCCGCCCCATTGGCTGGTCGCCACGCTGGTCATGCCGAAGACGCCGCCATGCAACAGGAAGTAGGCAACGATCGGGTACACCACCAGGAAGCTCAGCCCATACACCGCTTTGCGATGAAAGCGCGAGATGAACAGTGGCGCCACGCCGATGACCGCCAGCCACACGGTCAGGTCCACGCGCCAGCGCAGCTCCGGCGGGTAGTAGCCGTACATGAACTGGCCAAAACGCTGTTGGATGAACACCCAGCAGGCGCCCTCCTTGGTGCAGTCGGCGCGGGTGGTGCCGACCCAGTTGGCGTCCAGGATCGCCCAGTGCAGCAGCGGCGGAAGCACCAGGTAGATCAGGTAGAACGCGAACAGGGTCAGCAGGGTGTTGATCCAGCTGGAGAACATGTTGGCGCGCATCCATGCCACCGGCCCGAAGACTTTGCTCGGTGGCGGCATGTCAGGTTTGAAAGTATGTATGCTCATGCGCTTTTCCTTACCGCTCGATCAGCGCAATGCGCTTGTTGTACCAGTTCATCAACAGGGAAATGCTGATGCTGATCGCCAGGTACACGCTCATGGTGATGGCAATGACTTCGATCGCCTGCCCGGTCTGGTTCAGCACCGTACCGGCGAACAACGACACCATTTCCGGGTAACCGATACCGGCCGCCAGCGAGGAGTTCTTCACCAGGTTCAGGTATTGGCTGGTCAGCGGCGGAATGATCACGCGCAGGGCTTGCGGGATGATCACCTTGCGCAGAGTCGGGCCGTTGCGCAGCCCGAGCGAGTGCGCCGCCTCGGTCTGGCCGTGGCTGACCGACTTGATGCCCGAACGCACGATCTCGGCGATGAATGCCGCGGTGTACACGGTCAGGGCCAGTGTCAGCGCCAGCAATTCAGGGATCAGTACCCAGCCGCCGACAAAGTTGAAGCCTTGCAACTTGGGCATTTCCCAGTGCAAGGGCGCGCCGAAGATCAGTGCGCACAGTGCCGGGATCACCAGCAACAGCGCCAGGCCGGCCCAGAACTTGTGAAACGGTACGCCGGTCGCTTCGAAGCGCTTGGTCGCCCAGCGGCTCATCAGCACGATGGCGACAATCGCCACCACGACACTGACCACAAACGGCCAGAAACCGTCTGCCGCCAGCGCCGCCGGCATGTTCAAGCCACGGCTGCTGACAAAGAAGGTGTCGCCAAAGTTATGGCTCGCGCGTGGCCCCGGCATGGTCAGGAACACCGCGAAGTACCAGAACAGGATTTGCAGCAGCGGCGGGATGTTGCGGAAGATTTCCACATAGACCGTCGCCAGCTTATTGATGATCCAGTTCTTCGACAGCCGTGATATGCCGACGATAAACCCGAGGATCGTCGCCAGGATCACGCCGATAAAGCTCACCAGCAACGTGTTGAGCAGGCCGATGACAAACACGCGGGTGTAGCTGTCCGCTTCGGTGTAGTCGATCAGGGTTTGAGCGATGCCGAAACCGGCACTGCGCTCCAGAAAGTCGAAACCGGAAGTAATGCCCCGGTGTTGCAGATTGGTTTGCGTATTGTCGAACAGATACCAGCCCATCGCGACGACCGCGACAATCGTGATGATCTGGAATAGCCACGCGCGCACTTTTGGATCGCTGAGGCTGAGCCTCTGCTTTGGTGCGCCGATAGAATTTTGCATGAAGTGCCCCGGATGTAATGGAACAGAACATCACCCGGTGGTTGGCCCACCGGGTGACAGAACCATCAGCGCACTGGTGGTGCGTATTGAATGCCGCCGTTGGTCCACAGCGCGTTCATGCCACGGTCAATTTCCAGCGGAGTGGATTTGCCGAGGTTTTTATCGAAGATTTCGCCGTAGTTACCCACTTGGGAAACGATCTTGACGACCCAGTCCCGTGGCAGTTTCAGGTCTTTGCCGTACTCGCCGTCAGCGCCCAACAGACGAGCAACATCCGGGTTCTTGGTCGACTTGGCTTCTTCAAGCACGTTTTTCGAGGTGATGCCGGCTTCTTCAGCGTTCAGCATTGCGTAGCCAACCCAGCGAACGATCGCCAGCCACTCGTCGTCGCCGTTACGCACGACCGGGCCCAGCGGTTCTTTGGAGATGGTTTCCGGCAGTACCACGTAGTCTTTCGGCGAAGCCAGTTTGCTGCGCTGTGCGTACAGCTGCGACTTGTCGGAAGTCAGCACGTCGCAACGACCGGATTCCAGCGACTTGGCGCTTTCATCGGAGGTGTCGAAAGTGATCGGGGTGTACTTCAGGCCGTTGGCGCGGAAGTAGTCGGACACGTTCAGCTCGGTGGTGGTACCGGCTTGAATGCAGATGGTTGCGCCGTCCAGTTCCTTGGCACTTTTCACGCCCAGCTTGCTGTTGGCCAGGAAGCCCACGCCGTCGTAGTAAGTGATGAAGCCAGGGAATTTCAGGCCCATGCCCGCGTCACGGGAACTGGTCATGGTGGTGTTACGCGACAGAATGTCGATTTCGCCGGACTGCAGCGCGGTGAAGCGCTCTTTGGCGTTCAACTGGCTGAACTTGACCTTGGTCGCGTCGCCGAATACGGCAGCTGCCACAGCGCGGCAGACGTCAGCGTCGATCCCGAGGATCTTGCCAGTGGCGTCCGGAACCGAGAAACCCGGCAGACCGTCACTCACGCCGCACTGTACGAAACCTTTCTTCTGCACTGCATCCAGGGTTGCACCCGCCTGAGCGAACCCGCTGACACCGAGTACTGCGGCTGCAGTCACGATGGCCAGGGTGGATTTCAACATCTTCATTCAAACCTCCAGTTTTGCTCTTGTTGTGTCGGAGCTGAGCCCAGTCGCACCCTTATGAGGCGTAATTGACCCGTGTTGGCTTTTTTTGGGGTCAACCGACGTAGGACCTTCGCTATGAGTCTAGTAGGAGAAAATCCACATCATGGACAACTCACTTCTCACCAATCGGCCGAACGGGCGGTAGCCCTTTCACGTTCGCGAAGCCCGTAGCGGCCACTGGCGAACATCCATCACCGGATTCTTTGCTATCCCGTCCTCAGCAGTACACTGATAGTGTTACCGCAAGGCGCTTGAAGGGTTGCACCTTTTTCCCGTAGCAAAGCCCGTACCAGACCGGTCACCGAGGTGATTAAGCGACAGGTCAATAGCAAAACTTGTAGCCTTGCGACATCTTATTAACTGATCAACCGGCGACGCCCTCAGATCACGCACTTATTGAGAGCGCACGCACAACAATGGAGCAGCCATGACCGAGCCCCTCATTCTTGAACCCGTGAAGCCCGCAGACGCCTGCGTTATATGGCTGCACGGCCTGGGCGCCGACCGCTATGACTTCCTGCCCGTGGCGGAAGCGTTGCAGGAAAACCTGCTGACCACCCGGTTCGTACTGCCCCAGGCGCCGACCTGCGCCGTCACCATCAATGGTGGCTACGAGATGCCGAGCTGGTACGACATATTGGCCATGAACCCGGCGCGCGCGATCAATCGCGAGCAATTGGAAGCGTCGGCGCAAAGGGTCATCGCGCTGATAGAAACCCAGAAAACCAGCGGAATAGACGCCTCGCGTATTTTTCTGGCGGGCTTTTCCCAAGGCGGCGCCGTGGTGTTGCACACCGCGTTTCTGAAGTGGCAGGGGCCGCTGGGTGGCGTACTTGCCCTCTCCACCTATGCACCGACGTTCAGCGATGAACTCGAGCTTTCAGCCAGCCAGCAGCGCACGCCTGTCCTGTCTTTACACGGCCAGTACGATGACGTGGTGCAGAACGCCATGGGTCGCAGCGCCTACGAGCATCTGAAGCAACGTGGTGTCACCGTGACATGGCAGGAATACCCAATGGGCCACGAAGTGTTACCCGAGGAGATTCGTGACATCGGCGTCTGGCTTGGCGAACGCTTGCGCTAATCGACAGGCCGAAGGTAGCCCTTTGATCATCCCACTACGCCGCGCCCGATTCTTGCATTACACTGGCCGGCGTACATTCCTTAATCAATTGATGAGATGACCGTGCTCAAAGCACTCAAGAAAATGTTCGGTAAAAGCGAGACTGAGCAGCTCGCGCCAGTTCCCAGCGCTCCGTCTCACACCCCCAGCCACCGCACCGACGGTAATCAGTCTGGTCGGACCGCGACCGTAGCGGTACCGAAGCACGAGCCGATGACCACACCGGCCACCCCCTCTGACGAGGCCATTGCCTCTGAACAGCCGCGCAGCGAAGCGCCGCAACCGGCAAAACCGCGTCGCGAACCAAAGCCAAAGGCGCCGGTTATTCCCTGGAAACTCGAAGACTTCGCCGTCGAGCCCCAGGAAGGCAAAACCCGTTTCCACGATTTCAAACTTGCCCCGGAACTGATGCACGCCATCCAGGACCTGGGCTTCCCGTATTGCACGCCGATCCAGGCGCAAGTCCTCGGCTTCACCCTCGCGGGCAAAGACGCCATCGGTCGTGCGCAGACCGGCACCGGCAAAACCGCGGCGTTCCTGATTTCGATCATCACGCAACTGCTGCAAACCCCGCCGCCGAAAGAGCGCTACATGGGTGAACCGCGAGCGCTGATCATTGCACCGACGCGTGAACTGGTGGTGCAGATCGCCAAGGACGCCGCCGACCTGACCAAGTACACCGGCCTCAACGTCATGACGTTTGTCGGCGGCATGGACTTCGACAAGCAGCTCAAGCACCTCGAAGCCCGTCACTGCGACATCCTCGTCGCTACCCCTGGCCGTCTGCTCGATTTCAACCAGCGCGGCGACGTGCACCTGGACATGGTTGAAGTGATGGTGCTGGACGAAGCCGACCGTATGCTCGACATGGGTTTCATCCCGCAAGTGCGTCAGATCATTCGCCAGACCCCACCGAAGAACGAGCGTCAGACGCTGCTGTTCTCCGCGACCTTCACTGAAGACGTGATGAACCTCGCCAAGCAATGGACCACCGAGCCGTCGATCGTCGAGATCGAAGCGCAGAACGTGGCCAGCGAAAACGTCGAGCAACACATCTACGCCGTGGCGGGTGCCGACAAATACAAACTGCTCTACAACCTGGTCACCGACAACGGTTGGGAGCGGGTGATGGTATTTGCCAACCGCAAGGATGAAGTGCGCCGCATCGAAGAGCGTCTGGTGCGCGATGGCGTCAACGCCGCGCAATTGTCCGGCGATGTGCCGCAGCACAAACGCATCAAGACCCTGGAAGGTTTCCGCGAAGGCAAGATTCGCGTGCTGGTTGCCACCGATGTGGCCGGTCGCGGCATTCACATCGACGGCATCAGCCACGTGATCAACTTCACCTTGCCGGAAGTGCCGGACGACTACGTGCACCGCATCGGTCGTACCGGTCGGGCGGGCGCCGATGGCGTGTCCATCAGCTTCGCCGGTGAAGATGACTCCTACCAGCTACCGTCCATCGAGGCGCTGCTGGGTCGCAAAATCAGCTGTGAAACACCGCCGACGCATCTACTGCGGCCGGTTGAGCGCAAGCGCCCGTAACCGGGCACTGGCAGAGAAAGGCGCAGCCGGAAACGGACTGCGCTTTTTTTTTTCGCCCCGATGTTGCTCGAAAGATCTAAAAGTCCATAATGGACAAATTAGTTTAATTGCAACTCCGGGAGCCGACCATGTCCAGTACGCCCTACGTGATCACCCAACCTCAAGCGCGCGAGTTGTTGGCACAGGTCGACGTGCCGCAAATCCTGCGCACACTGTTCCGCGACCTGGCGGCTGGACAAGCGGTGCAACCGGCACAGCAACTGGTGGAATTCCCGAAAGGCGCTGGCGACTTCATCAACTACCTCGGCGTACTCGCGCAAGACGGGGTCTACGGGGTGAAAACCTCGCCGTACATCGTGCGCGAACAAGGGCCGCTGGTGACGGCATGGACGCTGTTGATGTCGATGCAAACCGGCCAGCCGCTGCTGCTTTGCGACGCCGGCGAACTGACCACCGCGCGCACCGCCGCCACGACCGCGGTCGCGGTCGACGCACTGGCACCGTTGAACGCGCGGCGCCTGGCGATCATCGGCAGTGGCAAGGTTGCCCAGGCGCACCTCCACTACGTCAAGGCTCTGCGCGACTGGAGCAGCATCACGCTCTACTCGCCGAGCTTGCGCGACAAGCCCCCGCAGGAACTGACCCGACTCAAAGGCCTCGATTCGCGCCTGAGCATCGTCGACAGTCGCGATGCCGCTCTCCAGGACGCCGACGTGATTATGCTGTGCACCTCGTCCGCCGGGCCGGTGATCGATCCGTCGACACTGAGCAAACCGGCGCTGATCACCTCTATCAGCACCAACGCCCCGCGCGCCCACGAAGTGCCGCCGCAGAGCCTCAATGACATGCAGGTTTTCTGCGACTATCGTCTGACCACGCCGGGCTCGGCCGGTGAGATGCTGATCGCCGGCGAACAGCATGGCTGGGACAACAGCGCGATTGTCGGCGACTTGCCCGATCTGCTGAGCGGCAGAGTGCCGCGCCCAGGCTACGACCGTCACGTGTTCTTCCGCTCCATTGGCCTGGGCCTGGAAGACATCGCGCTGGCCAATGCGATCTACCAACTCCAGCACTAACACCACGGCCCCTGTGGGAGCGGGCTTGCTCGCGAAGGCGGTCCGTCAGTTAACGAAGATGCCGACTGATGCACCGCTTTCGCGAGCAAGCCCGCTCCCACAGGGGATTCCACAATTTCCAGATGTGCGCCTTCAGGAGAGACTCATGAGTCAGGCAGACTTCATCATCATCGGCGGCGGGATTGCCGGTGCTTCCACCGGTTTCTGGCTGTCGCAACACGGTCGAGTGATCGTGCTGGAGCGTGAATCGCACCCGGCCTATCACTCCACCGGACGTTCCGCCGCGCTGTACACCGCCGCTTACGGCACGCCGCAGGTTCGGGCACTGACCCAGGCCAGCCGCGATTTCTTCGACGCCCCGCCCGCCGCTTTCTGCGAACATCCGCTGCTGACCCCGCGCGGTGAAATGACTGTCGACTTCACCGGCAACCCGACCGAGCTGAACAATCAATACCTGAGCGCCAAAGCGACGGTGCCACAGATGCAACGGCTCACCGCCGACGAAGCCTGCGCGCGCCTGCCGATCCTGCGCCGGGAGAAAGTCCACGGTGCGATCTACGACCCTACCGCCAGCGACATCGACACCGATGCGCTGCACCAGGGTTATCTGCGCGGTATCCGGCGCAACCAGGGCGCGGTCCATACCGACACGCAAGTGCTGAGCCTGAGCCGTGACGCCGAAGGTGTGTGGCAAGTTCAAACCAGCGGCCAAACCTTCAGTGCGCCGATCATCATCAACGCGGCTGGCGCGTGGGCCGACCATGTCGGCGCGCTGGCCGGTGCCCGACCGCTGGGCCTGCAACCCAAGCGGCGTGCGGCATTTATCTTCGCCGGCCCCGAGGGCGTGGATATCCACCACTGGCCGATGCTGGTCAGCCTCGACGAAACCTTTTACATGAAACCCGACGCCGGCATGTTCCTCGGCTCGCCGGCCAACGCCGACCCGGTCGAGCCGCATGACGTGCAGCCCGAAGAGCTGGACATCGCCATGGGCATCTACCAGATCGAAGAAGCGACCACCCTGACCATCCGCCGTCCGACCCGTACCTGGGCCGGTTTGCGCAGCTTCGTCAGCGACGGTGATTTGCTGTCCGGCTTCGATCCGCAGGTGCCCGGGCTGTTCTGGGTGGCAGCCCAAGGCGGCTACGGCATCCAGACGTCACCGGCCATGGGCCAGGCCAGTGCGGCACTGGTGCGCGGTCAAGCCTTGCCCGAGCAGCTCACCCGCTTTGGCCTCGACGCCGCAATGCTCTCCCCCGCCCGCCTGGGCTGAAGCGCTGCCTCAGGTGACGTGTCGAGCCGATTACGGCACACTTCCAGCGCCCTTTTTGCAGGGCGCTGACGCTGCCTGGAGCTCCATTGTATGAACGCACCTGAAAAAGACTCGGCCCTGGATGATGTTTCCCTGAACAACTACCGCGCGATTGCCGATGCCATCGCCACGCTGTTCTTTCCCCACGCCGAGGTGGTGCTGCATGACTTGCGCACGCAGAGGATCGACTACATCGCCAACAACCTGTCCAAGCGCGAAATCGGCGATGACGCGGCGCTGGAGGACATGCTCAGCGACGACGTCAGCGAAACCAACATCGGGCCGTACGAAAAACTTAATTGGGACGGCCGCAAGATTCGCAGTTTGAGCACCGTGCTGCGCGACGGCGAGGGGCATCCGCTGGCAGTGTTGTGCATCAACCTGAACATCTCGCTGTTCGAAAATGCGAAAGCGGCGCTGGACCTGTTCTTGTCGCCGAGCAAACTGATCCCGCAACCCGACTCACTGTTTCGCGATGACTGGCAGGAGCGCATCAACACCTTCCTGCACGCCTGGCTGCGCGAGCGTCAGTTGAGCCTGAACCTGCTGACGCGCGACCACAAACGCGAGCTGGTGCTGGCGTTGCACGCTGAAGGCGCCTTCAAGGGTAAAAGCGCGTCGAACTACGTGGCCAACGTGCTGAACATGGGGCGGGCGACGGTTTACAAGCATTTGAAGGAATTGAAAGGCTAGGCATTTGCAGGTGTGTTGATTGAGCGGGCCTCTTCGCGAGCAAGTCGAAGCGTCGCACCGCCGCTCCCACATTGGCCCTGCGTACACAGATCCATTGTGGGAGCGAGCTTGCTCCGGGCGGCGTTTCGACCATAGCTATCGATTAGTCACCGTAGATGTCTGACTTGAAGTAGTTCTGCGAGATCTTCTGATATTCGCCATTCGCGCGGATGCCATCGATGGCCGTATTCAGTTGGCGAACCAATTCGGTATTGCCCTTGCGCACCGCAATCCCGGCGCCCTCGCCGACGTACTTCGGATCCTTGAGCTCGGGCCCGACAAATGCGTAGCCCTTGCCGCGCGGCATCGACAGGAAATCACTCAGGGGAATGGTGTCAGCGAAAATGGCGTCGAGGCGACCGGCCGCCAGGTCCATGTAGATTTCTTCATTGTTGCCGTAGCGCTTGACGTTGACGCCCTTCGGCTCGAACACCTCGGTGGCATAACGGTCGGTGGTGGTGGCGCGCTGCACGCCGACGGTTTTGCCTTTGAGGCTGGCGTATTGATCATCGACCACCGCACCGTCCTTCATCACCAGGCGCGAGGAAGTGAAGTAATACTTGTGGCTGAAATCCACCGACTTCTTGCGGTCTTCATTGATGGTCATGGATGACAGCGCCATGTCGATTTTCTTCACTTTCAGTGAAGGAATCAGACCATCGAATTCACCTTCGACCCACACGCACTTGACCTTCATCTGCGCGCACAGGGCATTGCCGATGTCGTAGTCGAAACCGACGATCTCGCCTTTATCGGTTTTCGAGGCGAACGGCGGATAAGCCGCTTCGATACCGATACGCAGGGTTTTCTCAGCGGCAAACACAGTGCTGCACGCCAACAGGCCCAGGGCCAGACCGGTGATGAGGGGGAATTTCTTCATGTTCGTTCTCTCGCGGGTTGTTGTTGGTTTGGCAAGACAGAAGAAAGAGTTGAAACCGGGAAAAGTCTTTTTTGTACTTATAATTCCATACTGGACTTTTACGTATAGATCGTCAATCGGGCAAATGGGTTGCGGCCGACTGATGGTCGGGTTTGTATCAGGGAGTTTTTTTGTGAAGCGGATGGCCCATTCGCGAGCAAGCCCGCTCCCACAGTGGACCTGTGTTCGCAGGATAAATGTGGGAGCGGGCTTGCTCGCGAAGGCGTACTGATGAGCGCGACAGGATTACTGCTTCCAGCGATCCGCCGCCGCATGATCGCTGTCACGCCCTTCCACCCATCGCGGTCCGTCACTGGTGTTTTCTTTCTTCCAGAACGGCGCGCGGGTTTTCAGGTAATCCATGACGAATGCGCACGCATCAAACGCAGCCTGACGGTGAGCGCTGGCGGCGCCGACGAAGACGATTGGCTCACCCGGTTCCAGAGCGCCAATGCGGTGCAGCACTTCGAGCTTGAGCAGCGGCCAACGCTGCTCGGCTTCGATGGCGATTTTGCCGAGGGCCTTTTCGGTCATGCCGGGATAGTGTTCCAGAAACATCCCGGCCACCTCGAGCCCGTCGTTGAAGTCACGCACGTAGCCGACAAAACTCACCACCGCACCGACGCCGACATTGGCAGCGTGCATCGCATTGACTTCAGCACCCGGGTCGAACGCCGTGGACTGCACGCGAATCGCCATCGGTCAGCCCCCGGTCACGGTCGGAAAAAAGGCCACTTCATCGCCATCGCTCAGTGGCTCGTCGAGCTGGCAGAGGTCTTCGTTGCGCGCACACATCAGGTTTTGCTCGCTCAACACCTCGGCGCCCTCGCGCTGTGCCAGCAACGCACGCACGTCATCGACCGTGGCGAAATCACCTTCCACCTTCACCGAATCCACGCCAAGCGCTTCGCGGTAACGGGCAAAAAACTTCACCGTGACGTTCATGGCTGATCCGCCTGGAAGTGACCGCTCTTGCCGCCGATCTTTTCCAGCAGGCGCACGCTTTCGATGGTCATGCCACGGTCCACGGCCTTGCACATGTCGTAGATCGTCAGTGCAGCGACGCTGGCGGCGGTCAACGCTTCCATTTCGACGCCGGTCTGCCCGGACAACTTGCAGCGCGCGACGATGCGCACGGCGTCGTCGCCTTCGGCACTCAGTTCGACTTTGACGCCGGTGAGCATCAGCGGATGGCAGAGCGGGATCAGATCACTGGTTTTCTTCGCCGCTTGAATCCCGGCGATGCGCGCCACGGCGAACACATCCCCCTTGGGGTGACCGCCGCTGACGATCATCTGCAGGGTTTCGGGCAGCATGCGCACCAGCGCTTGGGCCGTCGCTTCACGGAACGTCACGGCTTTTTCGGTGACGTCGACCATATTGGCGCGACCTTGGGAATCGAGATGAGTCAGCACAGGGTTACTCCTGATCAGGAGCGTGGATTGTAAACCTGCGGGTCAATTTTCCGCACGTTTGATTATCGGCCCAGCCGAATCCTCCTGTGGGAACACAGGTTTTTGTGTCGGGCACAAAAAACCGGGCGACTTTGCGGTCGCCCGGTTTTGTGCTGACGGTTACAGATGCGTTTCGGCGTATTCGGCCAGAATCGAACGTGGCACCCCTTGCAGGGTGATGTGTACACCGTTCGGGAAATCCTTGAAGCGTTCGGTCAGGTACGTCAGCCCGGAGCTGGTCGCGGACAGGTAAGGGGTATCGATCTGCGCCAGGTTACCCAGGCACACCACTTTGGAACCGGCGCCGGCACGGGTGATGATGGTTTTCATCTGGTGCGGGGTGAGGTTCTGGCATTCATCGATCAAAATCAGACTCTGCTGAAAGCTGCGACCCCGGATGTAGTTGAGGGATTTGAACTGCAACGGCACTTTGCTGAGGATGTAATCGACGCTGCCATGGGTGTTTTCGTCATCCATGTGCAAGGCTTCGAGGTTGTCGGTGATGGCGCCCAGCCAGGGCTCCATTTTTTCTGCTTCGGTGCCGGGCAGGAAGCCGATTTCCTGGTCCAGGCCCTGCACGCTGCGGGTGGCAATGATGCGGCGATAGCGCTTGCTGACCATGGTCTGCTCGATGGCAGCGGCCAGGGCCAGGATGGTTTTGCCGGAACCGGCCGCACCGGACAGATTGACCAGGTGAATGTCCGGATCGAGCAACGCGTACAGCGCCAGGCTCTGATAGATGTCACGCGGTTTCAGGCCCCAGGCTTCCTGGTGCAACAGGGGTTCCTGGTGCAGGTCGAGAATCAGCAGTTTGTCGCTCTGGATTTCCTTGATCCAGCCGACAAAGCCCTGCTCATCAATGATGAACTCGTTGATGTGCACCGCCGGCAGGTTGTCGATCAGTTGCACCTGGTGCCACGTGCGGCCATGGTCCTGACGGGTTTCGACCTTGCTCACACGGTCCCAGAAGGAGCCGGTCATGTTGTGATAACCGTTGGGCAGCAGCGACACGTCGTCGACCAGTTGGTCGGTGCTGTAATCCTCGGATGCGATCCCGCAGGCCCGGGCCTTGAGCCGCATGTTGATGTCTTTGGTCACCAGCACCAGGCGCAGTTCCTTGTCCCGCGCGTGCAGGTCGATCAACTGGTTGATGATGATGTTGTCGTTCAGGTGTTCGGGAAGAATGATGTTCGGTTCGGCGCGCTTGCTCATCAGAATTGACAGCAAACCCTTGGGCCCACTTTTGCCACGCTGGATCGGCACGCCGAGTTCAACGTCTTCCGGGCTGGCATCGCCCAGCGTCTTGTCGATCAGGCGAATGGCCTGACGGCATTCCGCGGCCACGCTGTGATGCCCGCTCTTGAGCTTGTCCAGCTCCTCAAGCACGGTCATCGGGATCGCGACGTGGTGTTCTTCGAAGTTCAGCAGGGCGTTTGGATCGTGAATCAGTACGTTGGTATCGAGTACATAAAGGATTGGCTGGTTGGAGGAAGAACTACGTCCGTGATCATCCATACTCGGTCACCTTTGTGGGAGCCATTCGACGCAATACCGTGACAGTGCTGCGCCGCGAAGTGACTGCCGAATTCACCTGCGAGGGATCAAGTGAACTGCATCCATAGCGGGGTCTTGGAAGACGCCACCTGTGTTGCAGGTTTCGGCGGTCTGTCTTCGTAATACTCCAAAACGTGTGACAGAAAAAAGCACTTTGACGTTTTTTTGAAGTTTATTTTTCAGAGTGACCAATAGCACTTGGCGGACTGCCATCACCCCGTTAAAGTCGGAAGTCCGCCTGCATCGAAATCCCGCCCAAAACCGCTCCAAACCCAATGATCATTGGGGTTTGCGCGTTTCAGCGAAAACCGTCCTGACAGTCCTCCCAACCGATTCCGCTTTGCGCCGTTTGCGTAATCAGCCAAGGCAGCGCCGTTTTCACCGCGTCCTGCTTCACATTGAAGTTGATCACGCCATGCCGCCACAGCAGCATCAACGTCAGCACCCGCTGCGCGCTCTGATTGCCCTTGAGCTTGCCGGCACCGTCCTGGGCATCGATGTCCCACAACGCCACCTGCAAGCCCTGAGCCTTGAAGAAACCTTGCGCATCCGAACGCCGCTGCCCATCGGGCGGACGAAACAGCGGAACATAATTTTCCGGCAGTTTGCTTTTCACCAGTTCGACGCTGCGTTTGACCGAATCCTGCCAGTCCTGCCAGTGGCTGTGGGAGCGGAACTCCCAGCCTTGCACGCCGATGCATTGCTGCGAGTACATCGCTTGCAGGCTGGCCACCGAGCGCTCGGCCAGCCGTGCCTGAATGTCTTTGCCCAGCACGAAGAACGTGCCGCTCATGTTCGACTTGCGCAGGTAGTCGGCGATCCAGCCGGTGTTGTCCGGGGCGACATTGGCCGCGCTGTCGAAACTCAGCAGAAACAGCCGGTCATGCATCTCCTCGCCATTGCGTTCATAGTCGCCAAAACGATCGACTTCGCTGCTGGTCTGCGGGAACAGCGCGGCCTTGCGCAACTGTTCGTCGAGGTATTGCGCGTGGAACAAACGGCTCGGTTCAGACCACTTGGTGTAATAGCTGTCGTCGCTGACCTGGAATTTGGCGGCCTGCCCGCGCAGGGTTTCCATGTCTTCGACCAGAAAACAGAAGGACGCATCCTGATCGCAGCTTTGCTGGGCAAAGTTGTAATTGGCGAGCAACCGCTGCCACATGCGCTGGCGCAGGCCGTTGACCGACTCCAGATTGATCGTGCGCAAGCCCAGGCGCTGGGCCAGCGCCGGTTCGTCCAGCGATTCGCTGGCCAGCAGCACCCGCGCGAACATGAGGATTTCCGCCCGCGACGCCACATCGAACAGCGTGGGGTTGCTGAGCTGTTCAGGCCAGGTGCCGCGATCAACTGTCGCCATATCGCCGGGCGCCGCCATGGCACCGACGCTCAACAGCCAGACCGATAATAGAAAAACGATACGCAATGGGATGTCTCCATAACAAAACCCGCGCGGCACTATAGCCGATCCGGCACCAGCGCCACGACCTCCTGTGGGAGCGGGCTTGTTCGCGAAAGCGGCGTGTCAGTCGGCCTCTTCGTTAACTGACAGACCGCTTTCGCGAGCAAGCCCGCTCCCACAAGGAGTTGTGGACAGCCACCGATCACCTATGGACTTGATAGCTGGAGTCAGCGAGGACAACCCCCTAGAATCGCGCCCACGATTAAAGGAGACGACTTCATGCTGATGGTGATTTCCCCCGCCAAGACCCTCGATTACGAAACACCGCCGGCGACCCAACGCTTTACCCAGCCGCAGTACCTCGATCATTCCCAGGAACTGATCATGCAGTTGCGCGAGCTGAGCCCGGCGCAGATCAGCGAATTGATGCACGTCTCCGACAAGATCGGCGGGCTCAATGCCGCGCGATTCGGCAGCTGGACGCCCGCGTTCACCCCGGATAATGCCAAGCAAGCGCTGCTGGCCTTTAAAGGTGACGTGTACACCGGCCTCGACGCCCAGACCTTCAGCGAAGCCGATTTCGATTACGCCCAGCAACATTTGCGCATGCTGTCCGGCCTATATGGGTTGCTGCGTCCGCTGGACCTCATGCAACCGTATCGGCTGGAAATGGGCACCAAACTGGCGAATGCCCGTGGCAAGGACCTGTATGCCTTCTGGGGCACGCGTATCAGCGAATGGCTGAACGAAGCCTTGCAGGAACAAGGCGACGACGTGCTGCTGAACCTGGCGTCCAACGAGTACTTCTCGGCGGTCAAACGCAGTGCATTGAACGCGCGCATCATCAATACCGACTTCAAGGACCTGAAGAACGGCCAGTACAAAATCATCAGTTTCTACGCGAAAAAAGCGCGCGGCATGATGAGCCGTTTCGTCATTGAAGAGCGCATCGACAACCCTGCCGACCTCAAGCAATTTGACGTGCAGGGTTATCGCTACAGCGCCGAACAGTCCAAACCGGACCATCTGGTTTTCCTGCGCGATCACGCGCCGCAATAACGCCCCTGACCGGCGCACGGTTTTGAATAACCGGACCGTGCGTCGACGTCTGATCGTCGAACAATTTCCCGCCTTATTCGCCATCTTATTGGCGCCAAAAATATATCACTCTAATTTATGACTATTGTTTCACTCGACTTCTGTCATTTTTTTCAGTAGTGGCACTGACTTTTTTAAACAGTAGTGGCCTATAACTATCGAACTCGGCGATCCCCCTATGTATCAAGGGTGAAACAGCACGTGCCATCAAATTGAAAGCAGTGCCATCTTTGTCAATATTTCAAGAAATTTCAAAATTCGCGATGAGTGGGTCGGAACTATGTCCAAATGCGTAGTTCATACCACCGGTAACGATTCTCACAGCGGTTGTACGAGATAACTTACGCAGACTAGCGATTCACGCAGCGAAGTTGTCACATTAACTTCCGCCCCTGAACCACTTATTTGGGCAGCACATTAAGGACAGGAGATACGCACCATTAATATCCCCTATACGGCCAAGGCTGCGCCCCTATAAACGTGCTCACCTGAGCACCCAACCGCTTGATTTCAAGGAGTTTATCCTGACTTCGAGCGCGCAGTAACTTTGCACAAGCGTCCTTTGACCAGAGGATCGGCTGCATAACAGGGCACCTCATAATAATAAGGCCTCGTTGCGCACACCTTGAGTGCACTTATTTAGACACTCGGAACTTAGTTTGCCTGCACGGGGCATTGTCGCGCCTGTAAGCCGCACTTTCGAGTGCACTATTAACGCAGAACACCATTAACTCCGGCCATCTAATGGCTTGTTAAAACACAGAGGTAATTGCGATGCGCATCAGCATATTTGGTTTGGGTTACGTCGGCGCAGTCTGTGCCGGTTGCCTGTCTGCACGGGGCCATGACGTCGTTGGCGTCGATGTTGCCAAGGACAAAATCGATATGATCAACGCCGGTAAATCACCGATCGTTGAGCCGGGTCTGGGCGAGCTGCTGCAGAAGGGCATCGAGACGGGCAAATTGCGCGGTACGACCAACTTCGCCGAAGCGATTCGCGACACCGACCTGTCGATGATCTGCGTCGGTACGCCGAGCAAGAAGAACGGCGACCTGGAACTGAACTACATCGAAGCGGTGTGCCGCGAGATCGGTTTTGTCCTGCGCGACAAGACCACCCGCCACACCATCGTGGTACGCAGCACTGTGCTGCCGGGCACCGTGGCCAATGTCGTGATCCCGATCCTCGAAGACTGCTCCGGCAAGAAAGCCGGTGTCGATTTCGGCGTCGCGGTCAACCCTGAGTTCCTGCGTGAAAGCACCGCGATCGCCGACTACGACCTGCCGCCGATGACCGTCATCGGCGAGTTCGACAAAGCCTCGGGCGACGTTCTGCAATCGCTGTACGAAGAGCTCGACGCCCCGATCATCCGCAAGGACATCGCCGTTGCCGAGATGATCAAGTACACCTGCAACGTGTGGCACGCCACCAAGGTCACCTTCGCCAACGAAATCGGCAACATCGCCAAGGCGGTCGGCGTCGACGGTCGTGAAGTGATGGAAGTGGTCTGCCAGGACAAGACACTCAACCTGTCCCAGTACTACATGCGCCCAGGTTTCGCGTTCGGCGGCTCTTGCCTGCCAAAAGACGTGCGCGCCCTGACCTATCGCGCCAGTTCGCTGGACGTGGAAGCACCGTTGCTGAACTCGCTGATGCGCAGCAACGAATCCCAGGTGCAAAACGCCTTCGACATCGTCTCCAGCCACGACAAGCGCAGGGTTGCCCTGCTGGGCCTGAGCTTCAAGGCCGGCACCGATGACCTGCGCGAAAGCCCGCTGGTGGATCTGGCGGAAATGCTGATCGGCAAGGGTTACGACCTGAGCATCTACGACAGCAACGTCGAATACGCCCGTGTCCACGGTGCGAACAAGGATTACATCGAGTCGAAAATCCCGCACGTCTCGTCCTTGCTCAATTCCGACTTTGACGACGTGATCAACAACTCCGACGTGATCATCCTCGGCAACCGTGACGAGAAATTCCGCGCCCTGGCGCAGAACGCTCCGCACGGCAAGCAAGTGGTCGACCTGGTTGGCTTCATGGCCAAAGCCACCAGTGTCAGCGGCCGCACCGAAGGCATCTGCTGGTAAAGCAGCCGCAAGCTTCAAGCTCCAAGCCGCACGTTCAAAAGCGCCTCGCTCCAGGCTTGTCGCTTGGAGCTTGGGGCTTGCAACTGACTTTAGGATGTTGACTATGCACAGGCTAAAGCACGGCCTGCTTCAGGCCGCCGGTTGGCTGTTTTACCTCAGTTTATTGATGGGCATCGCCATGGTGTTGCCCGCGTCCACGTTCGACGCCGAGTCGAAGGACTTTATCTTCCTGATCGGCTTCATCGGGATCTGGCGTTACTCGATGGGTGCCACGCACTTTCTGCGCGGGATGCTGTTTCTGTACGTGGTCTACCCGCACCTGCGGCGCAAAGTGCGCAAGCTGGGCAAAGCGGCAGACCCGTCTCACGTTTACTTGATGGTCACCAGTTTCCGCATCGACGCGCTGACCACCGCGCAGGTCTACAGCTCGGTGATTCGCGAAGCGATCGACTGCGGCCTGCCAGCCACCATGGTCTGCTCGATCGTGGAAATGTCCGACGAATTGCTGGTGAAAAGCCTCTGGGCGCGGATGAATCCGCCGGACCGGGTCAAGCTCGACTTCGTGCGCATTCCCGGCACCGGCAAACGCGATGGCCTGGCCTACGGCTTCCGCGCCATCTCGCGTCACCTGCCGGACGACCGTGCCGTGGTGGCCGTGATCGATGGCGACACCGTGCTCGCCGAGGGCGTCGTGCTCAAGACCGTGCCCTGGTTCCAGCTGTTCGGCAACGTCGGCGGCCTGACCACCAACGAGTTCTGCGAAGTGCGCGGCGGCTACATCATGAGCGAATGGCACAAACTGCGTTTCGCCCAGCGCCACATCAACATGTGCTCGATGGCCCTGTCCAAACGCGTACTGACCATGACCGGCCGCATGTCGGTGTTTCGCGCCAGCGTCGTGACCGACCCGGACTTCATCGCCGACGTCGAAAGCGACTCGCTGCAACACTGGCGCCTGGGCCGCTTCAAGTTTCTCACCGGTGACGACAAGTCGAGCTGGTTCAGCCTGATGCGCCTGGGCTACGACACGTTCTACGTGCCGGACGCCGCGATCCACACCGTGGAACACCCGCCGGAAAAGAGCTTCATCAAGGCCAGCCGCAAGCTGATGTTCCGCTGGTACGGCAACAACCTGCGCCAGAACTCCCGCGCGCTGGGCCTGGGGATGAAACGCCTCGGCCTGTTCACCTCGGTGGTGCTGTTCGACCAGCGTGTGTCGATGTGGACTTCGCTACTGGGCCTGACCGTCGCGATCATCGCCAGCTTCAAATACGGCACCGCGTTCATCCTGGTTTACCTGCTGTGGATCGGCATCACCCGCCTGATCCTGACCCTGCTGCTGTCCTGCTCCGGTCACCGGATCGGCCCGGCCTACCCGGCGATTCTCTATTACAACCAGATCGTCGGCGCGCTGGTGAAGATCTACGTGTTCTTCCGCCTCGACCAACAATCCTGGACTCGCCAGGACACCAAATTGACCCGTGATCTCGCCAGCTTTCAACGTTGGTTCAACACCTGGTCGTCTCGGACCATGACCTTCTCCGCCGGCAGCATTTTTGTCGCCGTGCTGCTGATGATGGTCTGACCGCCCCCTTATTGAATTAGCCAGGAAATAGCCCTTATGAATACCGCCGTCAACGCCAACGTAGTGCATGAATCCGAAGCCCAGCGCCAACACGCCCGAGTGAAAATCCCGGCCAGGCTGCGTTTTTTCGGCCCTGACCGGACTCCGGTCGAAGCCCGAGTGATCGACCTCTCCGCCGGCGGCCTGGCGTTCAACGCCGGTCAGCTGCCGCTGAAGGTCGGCGATGTGCACAAGGCTCGCCTGCAATTCGTCATCGATAACCTCGGCCTGGCGATGGACGTGGAGCTGCAGATCCGCTCCTTCGATCGCCAGACCGGTCGCGCCGGTTGCCAGTTCCAGAACCTGGAACCGCAAGACATCTCGACCCTGCGCCACTTGATCACCTCGCACCTGGCCGGCGACATCGTCAGCATGGGTGAAGTGCTGGCGACCCTGCAGCGCGACAACTTCACCAAGGCGCGCAAGGTCAAGGACGGCGGCCACGGCATGACCGCGTTCGGGCGCTTGCGTGCCGTGACGTTCAGCCTGGCGATTTTCCTCGTGGGCCTGGCGGCGTTCGGTTTCATTTTCAAATCGGTGTACGGCATGTACTTCGTCAGCCATGCACAAGCTGGGCTGGTCAGCGTGCCGGGGATGAACATCACCATGCCGCGTGACGGCACCGTGCAGAGCCTGATCAAGGCCGACGGCGTTGCCGCCAAAGGCGCCCCGCTCGCCACGTTCAGCACCAGCATGCTCGACGTGCTCAAAGGGCATCTGGACGAAGAACAACTGCAACCGGCCAAGGTTGAAGAACTGTTCGGCAAGCAAATGACCGGCACCCTGACCTCGCCATGCGATTGCACCGTGGCCCAGCAACTGGTCGCCAACGGTCAGTACGCCAGCAAGGGCGACGTGATCTTCTCCCTGGTGCCGCGTAACAGCGAAGCCAACGTTGAAGCGCGCTTCTCCTATCGCCAGTTCGGCGATGTACGCCCAGGCACTTCGGTCAGCTTCCAGATCGCCGGCGAAGACCAGACCCGCAGCGGCAAAATCGTCAGCAGCACCAGCCTGAAAAGCGCCGACCTGTCGTCCGACATCCGCGTGCTGATCCAGCCGGACGAACCACTGGACAGCAAGTTCGCCGGTCGCCCGGTTGAAGTGAACAGCGACCGTGGCCCGAACCTCAACTGGCTGATCGACAAAGCCATGGCTTCTGGCCTTTAAGTCGAGGACCTGCCTGTGACGACTCCTATTTCCAACACACCGCCGACCCTGTGGGAGCGAGCTTGCTCGCGATGGGATCCACGCGGTCTGTCTGATACACCGAGCCGCCTGCATCGCGAGCAAGCTCGCTCCCACATTGGATCGCTGTGTGCCGTTGCATTGGCGGTCAGCCTCGGCGGTTGCGCCGGCCTGCCCGACCAGCGTCTGGCCAACGAAGCCCTGAAGCGCGGCGACACCGCACTGGCGGCGCAGAATTACCAGCAACTGGCAGACCTGGGCTACAGCGAAGCACAGGTTGGCCTGGCCGATATCCAGGTCGACAGCCGTGACCCGGCGCAGATCAAGCAAGCCGAGGCGACTTACCGCGCCGCGGCCGACGTTTCGCCGCGGGCTCAGGCGCGCCTCGGTCGCCTGCTGGTGGCCAAGCCCGGTTCCACCGAAGCTGAACAGCACGAAGCCGAAGGCCTGTTGAAAAAAGCCTCGGCCAATGGCGAAGGCAACACCCTGATCCCGCTGGCCATGCTGTACCTGCAATACCCGCACAGTTTCCCGAACATCAACGCCCAGCAGCAGATCAGCAAGTGGCGCGCCGAAGGCAAACCGGAAGCGGGCCTGGCCCAGGTGCTGCTCTACCGCACCCAAGGCACTTACGACCAGCACCTGGACGAAGTCGAAAGCATCTGCAAAGCCGCGTTGAACAGCACCGACATCTGTTACGTCGAACTGGCCACGGTGTACCAGAAACAAGCGAAACCGGAGCAACAAGCCGAGCTGATCAAGCAGATGCAAGCCGCGCATGCGCGGGGCAGCGTTTCCGCGCAGCGGATCGACAGCGTCGCTCGCGTCCTCGGCGACGCCACCTTGGGCAAGACTGACGAAAAAACCGCGCAGTCGCTGCTCGAAGGCATCGCGCCGGGCTACCCGGCGTCGTGGGTCAGCCTCGCGCAATTGCTCTACGACTTCCCGGAACTGGGCGACGTCGACACGATGATGAAGTACCTGGAGAACGGCCGCGCCGCTGACCAGCCGCGCGCCGAACTGTTGCTCGGCAAGCTCTACTACGAAGGCAAGTGGGTGCCGGCCGACGCCAAGGTCGCCGAAGCCCACTTCCAGAAAGCCGTCGGCAAAGAAGTCGCCGCCGATTACTACCTCGGCCAGATCTACCGCCGTGGTTACCTGGGCAAAGTCTATTCGCAGAAAGCGCTGGATCACCTGCTGACCGCTGCGCGCAACGGCCAGAACAGCGCCGACTTCGCCATCGCCCAACTGTTTTCCCAAGGCAAGGGCACCAAGCCCAACCCGCTCAACGCGTATGTCTTCAGCCAGTTGGCCAAGGCCCAAGACACCCCGCAAGCCACCGAGCTTGCACAAACACTCGAAGCCCAACTGCCGCCTGCCCAGCTCGCCGAGGCCCAACGCCTGTTGAAACAAGAACAGGCCGTTCGTGGCGCCTTGAGCCAGAACACGCTGGAACTGCACGCCCTGCAAGAAGAAGACGGCGAGGAATCCCTATGAAGTTGAATCCCTTTGTACAGGCCGGCATTGGCCTGACATTCGCCCTGTTGTGGTCGTGTCCGACCCTCGCGGCCATGACCGAAACCAAGAACTACGGGCTTGACGCGAAAATCACCGCGCAGTCTGAAGACGACACCGACCTCGGCACGCAGAAAGGTGGCGACGTCAACGGCGTCGGTCTCGACCTGCGTCCGTGGATCTACGGCGAGAGCGGTGCCTGGAGCGCCTACGCCATGGGCCAGGCCGTGACGGCCACCGACATCATCGAAACCGACACCCTGCAAGGGACCAACGGCGACGGCACCCAGACCACCGACAACGGTGATCGCAAGACCAAGAAAAACTACCTGGCGATGCGCGAATTCTGGGTCGGCTACAGCGGCCTGACGCCGTATCCCGGCGAGATGCTCAAGCTCGGTCGTCAACGCCTGCGCAACGACGACGGCCAATGGCGCGACACCAACATCGAAGCCCTGAACTGGACCTTCGACACCACGCTGTTGCGCGCCAACGCCGGTGTGGCTGAACGCTTCAGCGAATACCGCACCGACCTGACCGAACTGTCGCCCAACGATAAAGATCGCCTGCATGTCTACGGCGATGCGGCGTATCAGTGGACGCCGGGCAACTGGGTCGGCATTCGCGGTCATCACACCCACGATGACGGCAAGCTGGACTACGCAGAGCCTGGCGTGCCTGCCGATACGCTGGACAAGAAACAAAATGGCGACATCAGCTGGCTCGGCCTCACCGCCGACAGCGACGCCTACAACTGGCGCAACACCAACACCGTCAATTACTGGGGCAGCATCACGGGCATGAGCGGCGACCGCGACAAGGTCAACCCGTTGAACGCCGACGGCACCGCGCCGGCCCAAGCCAAAACCAGCGGCAACATCGATGGCTGGGCCACCGACCTTGGCGTGCGCCTGCGCCTCGATCCGCAATGGCAAGTCGGTGCCGCCTATGCCCGAGCCAGCGCCGATTACGAACAGAACGGCCTGGAAAGCAACCGCTCGACTTACACCGGCACCCGCTCGCGCGCTCACCGTTTCGGTGAAGCCTTCCGTGGCGAAATGCAAAACATGCAAAGCGCGACGTTGTTCGGTTCGTGGATGCTCAACGACGAATACGACGCCAGCCTGATCTACCACAAATTCTGGCGCGTCGACGGCAACAAGCCCGTCGGCAGCAACGGCATCGACGCCGTCGAGAACAACACCGACGACGCCACCGGCGCCATTCTTTCCAGCACGGCGCTGCCGCTGGAAGACGGCAACAAAGACCTCGGCCAGGAAATGGACGTGGTCGTCACCAAGTACTTCAAGCAAGGCTTGCTGCCGGCCTCGCTGAGCCAGTCGATTGATGAGCCTTCGGCCCTCGTGCGGTTGCGTGGAGGGGTGTTCAAGCCTGGCGACGCTTACGGCAAAGGCGTCGACTCGTACATGCACCGCGCATTCATCGACGTGATCTGGCGCTTCTGATGCGAACCGCGAAGGGAGTTCCTGACATGAACAGTCCGAAGAGAGGCGCGTTGACCTTGCTGGCTCTCGCGCTGCTGCTGGCCAGCTCGGCCGGTTTTGCCAGCGTGGCGCAGGCCAACGTGGAGCCGGCGGCGACGCAAAAGCCGGCGACCATGGCCAAGGAACTGCAACAGGCCAAGACCTACACCGTCAGCAGCGCACCGACCGCGCCGCTGGAGCTTGAAAAGCCGAAATTGCCGGACACCTCCGGCTACACCGCCGAAGCCATCGCCAAGAAAGTCGTGCGCACCAAGGCCGGCAAGATCAGCGTGCGCCGGATGATGCAGGAAGACGCGCTGAAGGACTTCATCGGCGGCGACAACAAGATGGCCGAATGGGTAGTGCGTCAGCACGGCATCCCCCAGGCGATCTTCGTCGACGACGGCTACATGAACCTCAAGGACCTGGCGAAAAAACTGCCCAAGCAGTACTTCAGCGAAACCTCGCCGGGCGTGTTCCTGGCGAAATTGCCGATTGTGGTGGGCCGTCACGGCATCCTCGAAATCGACCGACAGACCCAGGAATTGCGCCTGTCGCAAGAGGCCGGCTCGTTCCTGGTCAACGACGGCCAGCTGTTCGTGCGTTATAGAAAAATCACCGGCTGGAGCTAAAAGGCAAACGGCCCGGCGGCCTTCAAGTCGCCCAAGGAATTCCGTCCGTTCCTGCTGTCCTGGGGCGGCACCGAGACCTACATCGCCAACAGCAAGATCGCCAGCTTCGGTTACGCCAACAGCAAGTCCTACGGCGTGAGTATTTCCCAGTACACGCCGAACATGGCCAAGGTCCTCAAGCGCCCTGAGCCGACCGGCTGGATCGTCGGCTCCGAGTTCTCCGACATGTGGTACGGCTTCTACTGCTACGAGACCCGCGACTTCGTGGTCAAGGGCAACACCTACAAAGACAACATTGTCTACGGCATCGACCCGCATGACCGTTCCCACGGTCTGATCATTGCCGACAACACGGTGTACGGCACGAAGAAGAAGCACGGGATCATTATTTCCCGTGAGGTCAACGACAGCTTCATCTTCAACAACCGCAGCTTTGACAACAAACTCTCGGGCCTGGTGATCGACCGTAACAGCGTGAACAACCTGATCGCCTACAACGAGATCTACAGGAACCACACCGACGGCATCACCCTCTACGAGAGTGGCGACAATCTGCTGTACGCCAACAAGGTGATCAGCAACCGTCGCCACGGCATCCGCATTCGTAACAGCGTGAATATCCGCCTCTACGAAAACCTGTCGATGGCCAACGGCCTGACCGGCGTCTACGGCCACATCAAAGACCTGAGCGACACCGACCGCGACATCAAGCTCGACCCGTTCGATGCCCAGGTGTCGCTGATCATCGTTGGCGGCGAACTGGCCGGTAACGGCAGCGGCCCGCTGTCCATCGACTCGCCGCTGAGCGTCGAGTTGTATCGCGTGTCCATGCTCGCCCCGACCAAATCCAGCGGCATCAGCTTCAACGGGATTCTGGGCGAGCGTCAGGACGAAATTCTCGACCTGCTGGTGCGCCAGCAGAAAGCCGTGCTGATCGACCCCGTCGAACGCCAGACCGAAATGCGGGACTGAGGATAATTTTATGCACCCACACTTGATCAAATTACTCAGCCTGTCGGGCCTGACGCTTGGGATTCTCGCGGCCAGCAACGGTGCGCGCGCGGATGAAGTCCAACCGCCGACATTCACCGCCGACCCGTGCTGCAACCTGTGTCCTGAAGCTCACGACGCGAAGAACTACACCACGCGTTATCAGCAGAACTTCACCACGCTGGTGCAGGCGCAGGGCGATTGGTTGTTCCGTACGCAAGAAGACTTGCGCACCGAGTTCGACACCTCCCCCGCCGGCTACAAACGCATGAAAGAACTGCACGATGCGTTCAAGAGCAAAGGCGTGGAACTGGTGGTGGTTTATCAGCCCACCCGTGGCCTGGTGAACCGCAACAAGCTCAACCCGGAAGACAAGGCCCGATTCGATTTCGACAAGGCGCTGAAGAATTACAAAACCATGCTCGGGCGTTTCGCCGCCATGGGCTACACCGTGCCGGACCTGTCGCCGCTGACCAACGAATCGCTGCCCGACACCCTGCCGGCGCATGACTTCTACTTCCGCGGCGACCAGCACTGGACGCCGTATGGCGCCCAGCGCACGGCGAAAATCGTCGGCGAGAAAATCAAGCAAATGCCTGAATTTGCGGACATTCCGAAACGCGAATTCGAGAGCCACAGGTCGGGTCGCATGGGCAAGACCGGAACATTGCACAACATGGCCGGTCAACTCTGTGGCACCAGCTACGCGATCCAGTACATGGATCAATTCACCACCGAGCCCAAAGGCGAAGCCGCCGATGGTGACTTGTTCAGCGACGCCGGCAATCCGGAAATCACCCTGGTCGGCACCAGCCACAGTGGCAAGAACTACAACTTCGCCGGTTTCCTCGAAGAGGCCATCGGCGCCGACATCCTCAACGTGGCGTTCCCCGGCGGTGGCCTGGAAGGTTCGATGCTGCAGTACCTGGGCAGCGAAGAATTCCAGACCAAGCCGCCGAAGATTCTGATCTGGGAATTCTCGCCGCTCTATCGCCTCGACCAGGAAACCATCTACCGCCAGATGATGGCGCTGCTGGACAACGGTTGCGAAGGAAAGGATGCACAGATGACCGGCAGCACCACATTGAAACCGGGCAAGAACGAATTGATGGTCAACAGCAAAAACCTGAACCTGCAAAACAGCAGTCACCAGGTCGACATCCGCTTCGCCGATCCATCGGTGAAAACTCTGCAAGCCACCCTCTGGTACATGAACGGTCGCCACGAGGACATCAAAATCGAAAAACCGGAAACCTCCGACACCGACGGGCGTTTCGCCTTTGAGTTGCGCACGGATGAAGACTGGGCCTCGCAGAATCTGCTGGCCGTCGAAGTCCAAGGCCCTGAAGCCGGTGCCGCGCCGCAAAAAGTCGAAGCGAAAATCTGCAAACGCAACGTATTCCCGAGTGCCGAGCAGCGTACTGCTTCGGTCGGGCAATGAGGTCTGCTATGCGAAATCCGAACTTGAAAAAACTGTTGGCACCGACCCTGTTGAGCCTGGCGATGTTCGCCGGCGCAACCCAGGCCGCCGCGCCACTGCGCCCGCCACAGGGTTACTTCGCGCCGATTGAAAAAGTCAAAACCGGCGACAGCAGCGAAGGCTGCGAGGCGATGCCGACGCCGTACACCGGCTCGCTGCAATTTCGCAGCAAATACGAAGGCTCCGACAAGGCTCGTTCAACCCTGAACGTGCAGTCGGAAAAAGCCTTTCGCGACACCACCGCCGACATCACCAAAATGGAGCGCGGCACCAGCAAGCGCGTGATGCAGTTCATGCGTGACGGTCGCCCGGAACAGCTCGAATGCACGCTCAATTGGTTGACCGCCTGGGCCAAGGCCGATGCGCTGATGTCGAAGGACTTCAACCACACCGGCAAGTCGATGCGCAAATGGGCATTGGGCAGCATGGCTTCGTCGTACATTCGCCTGAAGTTCTCCGATTCCCATCCGTTGGCCAACCACCAACAGGAGTCGCAACTGATCGAAGCCTGGTTCAGCAAAATGGCGGATCAAGTGGTCAGCGACTGGGACAACCTGCCGCTCGATAAAACCAACAACCACTCGTACTGGGCCGCCTGGTCGGTGATGGCAACGTCCGTCGCGACCAACCGCCGCGACCTGTTTGACTGGGCCGTGAAGGAATACAAAGTCGGCGCCAACCAGGTCGACGCGCAAGGTTTCCTGCCCAACGAACTCAAGCGCCAGCAACGCGCCCTCGCCTACCACAACTACGCCCTGCCGCCGCTCGCGATGATCGCCAGTTTCGCCCAGGTCAACGGTGTGGATGTGCGTCAGGAAAACAACGGCGCGCTCAAACGCCTGGGTGACCGAGTGCTCGCGGGGGTCAAAGACCCGGACGAATTCGAGAAAAAGAACGGCAAGGATCAGGACATGACCGACCTCAAGGTCGACTCCAAGTTTGCCTGGCTTGAACCGTTCTGCTCGCTCTACACCTGCCCGCCCGACGTGCTCGAGAAAAAGCACGGGATGCAACCGTTCAAGACCTTCCGCCTCGGCGGTGACCTGACCAAGGTCTACGACCCGGCCAACGAAAAAGGCAAAGGTTCTTAAGGCTCAACGCGATCCATTGTGGCGAGGGGGCTTGCCCCCGTTGGGGTGCGCAGCGCCCCCAAAACCCGACAACGCGGTAAATCAGGAAAAACGCGTTTGCTGGTTTTACGACTGCTTCGCAGCCGAACGGGGGCGAGCCCCCTCGCCACAGGGTACGGGTAAGTGCAAGACGTGAGTTGAGTTGTATTCCCCCGGTTTTTCGGTGGGGGGTTTGGGGGGGCCGTTGGCCCTTGACTGTTGGTTAAACATGGAGAGATCGGGATGGTATTTTCATCCAACGTGTTCCTGTTTCTGTTCTTGCCGATCTTTCTCGGCATGTACTACTTGAGCGGAATACGCTATCGCAACTTGCTGCTGCTGCTCGCCAGCTATGTGTTCTATGCCTGGTGGCGGGTGGACTTCCTGGCGCTGTTCGCCGCCGTCACGCTGTGGAACTACTGGATCGGCCTCAAAGTCGGTGCCGCCGGCGTGCGGACCAAACCGGCGCAGCGCTGGCTGCTGCTCGGCGTGGCGGTCGACTTGTGCATCCTAGGCTACTTCAAGTACGCCAACTTCGGGGTCGACAGCATCAACGCGATGATGACGTCGGTCGGCTTGTCGCCGTTCATCCTGACCCACGTGCTGTTGCCGATCGGGATCTCGTTCTACATCTTCGAGTCCATCAGCTACATCATCGACGTCTACCGTGGCGATACCCCGGCCACCCGCAACCTGATCGACTTCGCGGCCTTCGTGGCAATTTTCCCGCACTTGATCGCTGGCCCGGTGTTGCGCTTTCGCGACCTCGCCGACCAGTTCAACAACCGCACGCACACCCTCGACAAATTCTCCGAGGGCTGCACGCGGTTCATGCAGGGTTTCATCAAAAAGGTCTTCATTGCCGACACCCTCGCGGTGGTGGCGGACCATTGCTTCGCCTTGCAAAACCCGACCACGGGCGATGCCTGGCTCGGCGCACTGGCCTACACCGCGCAGCTGTATTTCGACTTCTCCGGTTACAGCGACATGGCCATCGGCCTGGGTTTGATGATGGGTTTCCGCTTCATGGAAAACTTCAAGCAGCCGTACATCAGCCAGTCGATCACCGAGTTCTGGCGGCGCTGGCACATCAGCCTCTCCACTTGGCTGCGTGACTACCTCTACATCACGCTCGGCGGTAACCGCAAAGGCACGCTGATGACCTATCGCAACCTGTTCCTGACCATGCTGCTCGGTGGTCTGTGGCACGGCGCGAACATCACTTACATCGTGTGGGGTGCGTGGCACGGCATGTGGCTGGCGATTGAAAAAGCGCTGGGCCTGAACACTTCGCCGCGCAGCATCAACCCGATCCGCTGGGCGCTGACCTTCCTGCTGGTGGTGATGGGCTGGGTGATCTTCCGCTCGGAAAACCTGCACGTCGCCGGCCGCATGTACCACGCGATGTTCAGCTTCGGCGAATGGTCGCTGTCGGAACTCAACCAGGCCAGCCTCACCGGTTTGCAGATCGCAACCATGGTGGTGGCGTACGCCACCCTGGCGTTCTTCGGCATCCGTGATTTCTACAGCAACCTGCCGCCAGAGAAGAGCAAGCCTGTTGCCAATGTCGAGGCCGATGGCCCGGCCACCGCGACCCCGGGAATGATCAAGGCCGTACCCGGCGACGACCCGGCCAGCATCCACGAACCGGGCTACACCGTGGGCGTTGAAGCCAGCGTACAACCGGCTTACTGGACGGCGGACTGGTCGCGTTACGTGATGCGCGGCTTGATCTTGCTGTTGTTCATCGCCTCGATTTTCAAACTCTCGGCGCAAAGCTTCTCGCCGTTCCTTTACTTCCAGTTCTGAGGGATCTGACCATGACCCGCTCATTACGCATTTTCTACATCGCCCTGTTTCTGGTGACCTTGTTGGCACTGGGCCTGTGGTCGACGCGCAGTTTCCTGGGCTTCAGCACCAACGCCGACGCGACGGTGCTCAACGGCCGCTGGGCCAAAGCCGTGGAGACGCACTACGACGCCGAGTTTCCGATCAAGCGTCTGGGCACCAACCTCTGGGCCGCGCTGGATTTCAAACTGTTCAACGAAGGTCGTCCGGGCGTGGTGCTCGGGCGCGATCAGTGGCTCTACAGCGATGAAGAGTTCAACCCGATCGTCAATGAAGAGCTGAACCTGCAAGGCAACTACGCGCTGGTCGAAGGCGTGCGTCAGACCCTGAAAGAGAAAGGCATCAAATTGGTGATGGCGATTGTGCCGGCCAAGACGCGCCTCTATCCGGAGCACTTGGGTGAAGTGAAGCCGTCGAGCATTCACGCCAACCTTTATCAGGACTTCCACGCCCGTGTGGCGGCCGACAAGATCCTCGCCCCCGACCTGCTCGGCCCGTTGCAACAGGCCAAGCAGAACGGTCAGCAAGTGTTCCTGCGCACCGACACCCACTGGACCCCGGAAGGCGCGCAAATCGCCGCCGAGACCCTGGCCAGCACCATCGCTGAAAAATCCCCGTTGAGTGGCGAACCGCAAAAATTCGTCACCACGCCAGCGGAAAAAGTCACGCACAAGGGCGACCTGCGCTTGTTCCTGCCGCTGGACCCGCTGTTCGAAAACATGATGCCGGCGCAAGAACCGCTGCAGAAGCGCAACACCGTGGTGGCTGAAGGTCAGCCGGCCGGTGATGACGCGTTGTTCGCCAACACCGAAGTGCCGGTGGCCCTGATCGGCACCAGCTACAGCGCCAACCCCAACTGGAACTTCGTCGGTGCGCTGAAACAGGCGCTGCACAGCGACGTGGTCAATTACGCCGAAGACGGCCACGGCCCGATTCTGCCGATGCTCAGCTACCTCAAAAGCGATGCTTTCAAGAACAGCCCGCCACAGGTGCTGATCTGGGAATTTCCTGAACGTTATCTGCCTGTGAACAACGAAATCGGTGACGCCGACCCGCAGTGGGTCGCAGAGCTCAAAGAAGCCGGCGTGCGCCAACAAAACGTAGCCGCAACCACTAAATCCGAGACGCCCGACCGGGCGCAAAACTGAAAGAGAGAGGTAATTCCATGACTTTCACTAAAACTACTCCTCGTCGTCTCGCCAAGACCTTCGCACTCGTTGCAGGCATGAGCGTGTTGTCGATGTCCGCCTTCGCTGGCGACGCCGCACTCTACGGCCCGACCGCACCGAAAGGTTCGAGCTTCGTCCGGATCTACAACGCCAGTAACGCTGAAGTCAGCGCCACCGTCGGCACCACCGCGCTGAGCGACGTCGCGCCGCTGTCCAGCAGCGACTTCAGCTTCATGCCCGGCGGCGACTACAGCGCCAAGGTTGGCAGCCAGACCCTGCCGGTGAAACTGGCCGGCGATCACTATTACACCCTGGTCAACAACGCCAGCGGCGCGCCGCAACTGATCGAAGAACCACCGTTCAAGAACAAACAGAAATCCCTGGTGCGCGTACAGAACCTGAGCGACAAGGCGCTGACCCTGAAGACCGCCGACGGCAAGACCGAGGTGGTGCCGAACGTCGCCGCCAAGGGCCGTGGCGAGCGTGAAATCAACCCGGTGAAAGTCAGCCTGGCGCTGTACGACGGCGCGACCAAAGTCGGCGACGTCAAACCGGTTGCCCTGGAACGCGGTGAAGCCGCCGTGCTGTACGTCACCGGCAGCGGCAGCAGCCTGTCGCCAGTCTGGGTAAAACGCCCGGTTTCGACACGCTGATCAATTCTCTGAACTGACCCGGCTCTCTGTGGGAGCTGGCTTGTCAGCGATGGCATCACCTCGGTGAATCTGAAAAACCGAGTCGTCTGCATCGCTGGCAAGCCAGGCTCCCACAGGAGCCGAGGTGAGCGCTCAGAACGAGACAACAACAAGAGTGAAACGACAGAACGTTCGTGGCTCTAACCAATCGATTTTAAAGGAGTAACAACATGATTCCGGTGATCTTGTCAGGTGGTAGCGGCTCACGTCTTTGGCCGCTTTCGCGTAAGCAATTCCCGAAGCAATTCCTGGCCCTGACCGGCGAACACACGCTGTTCCAGCAAACCCTGGAACGCCTGGTGTTCGACGGCATGGACAGCCCCATCGTGGTCTGCAACAAGGACCACCGCTTCATCGTCAACGAACAGCTGAGCAACCGTAACCTGGAAGTGCAGCGCATCCTGATGGAACCGTTCGGTCGCAACACCGCACCTGCCGTGGCCTTGACCGCGATGATGCTGGTCAATGAAGGTCGCGACGAGTTGATGCTGGTGCTGCCGGCCGACCACGTGCTGGAAGACCAGAAAGCCCTGCAACGCGCGCTGGCCCTGGCGACCGTGGCGGCGGAAAACGGCGAAATGGTGCTGTTCGGCGTCCCGGCCACCAAACCGGAAACCGGTTATGGCTACATCAAGTCGACCAACGATTCGCTGCTGCCCGAAGGTGTCAGCCGCGTCTCGCACTTCGTCGAGAAACCCGACGTCAAGCGCGCCACCGAATACGTTCAGTCCGGCGGTTATTTCTGGAACAGCGGCATGTTCCTGTTCCGCGCCAGCCGCTTCCTCGAAGAGCTGAAAAAGCACGACCCGGACATCTACGACACCTGCCTGCTGACCCTGGAGCGCAGCGAGCAAGATGCCGACACCATCACCTTCGACGAAGCCACGTTCGCCTGCTGCCCGGACAATTCCATCGACTACGCGGTGATGGAAAAAACCCAGCGCGCCTGCGTCGTGCCGCTGACCGCCGGCTGGAGCGACGTCGGTTGCTGGGCGTCGTTGTGGGAAGTGAATGAAAAAGACGCCAACGGCAACGTGTCCAAAGGTGACGTGGTCATCCAGGACAGCAAGAACTGCATGATCCACGGCAACGGCAAACTGGTGTCGGTGATCGGCCTGGAAAACATCGTCGTCGTCGAAACCAAGGACGCCATGATGATCGCCCACAAGGACTCGGTCCAAGGCGTGAAGCAAATGGTCAACACCCTCAACGAACAGGGCCGCAGCGAAACGCAGAACCACTGCGAAGTCTATCGTCCGTGGGGTTCGTATGACTCGGTGGACATGGGCGGGCGCTTCCAGGTCAAGCACATCTCGGTCAAACCGGGGGCGTGCCTGTCACTGCAGATGCACCACCACCGCGCCGAACACTGGATCGTGGTCAGCGGCACCGCCGAAGTGACCTGTGACGAAAACGTGTTCCTGCTCTGCGAGAACCAGTCGACCTACATTCCGATTGCGTCGGTCCACCGTCTGCGCAACCCGGGCAAGATTCCACTCGAGATCATCGAAGTGCAATCGGGCAGCTACCTGGGTGAAGACGATATCGAGCGCTTTGAAGATATCTACGGTCGCTCCACCCCGATTGAACGCGGCGTGTCGGTGAAAACCATTGCGCAGTGATTGACCGGTAATACAAGAAGCCCTCGCCCAGCCCGTTGCGTTCCCTATCCGCAGCGGGTTGGCCGGGGGCTTTTTTATCCCTTCCAGATCGCCCCTGTTCTTGAGGCAATCGCCGCTGACTTCGGGTTAATCGCTCGCGTGGTGATTTTAACCACCTTGCTGGTCTGGTTGATCTTGTTCAACGATTTGAGCGTCAGGAAGTTGCCCACGCCGCGTACGTTCAACACATCCTTGGGCATGACCCCGGCGTCCGCGGCTATCCGCAGTTCGTTCGGTTTCAGCTGGGAGGCCGGGTTAGCCACCAGAAAATCCATCCTGACCTCGGTGTCATTGCTGGCCGTGCCGATTTGCGTCGCGGTGGAAATCGCTGCGATGGCGTAGATCTGTCGGGTGCCCGCCGTTTTCAGCTTGTCTTCTTTCTTCAGAATCGCGAAGAACCGGCTCTCGAGGATTTTTTGTGGGCCGGAACTCCCGGCAACCGGCTCGATGACCTGAGTCTTCTGAAAACCCAACGCCGCGAGTTCCAGCATCTCGGCGGCAATCGACTCGCCAAGTTCCAGATTCATCTGGGTCTCGCCTGACTGGGAATCCGGAAACATCCTCGACGCGTGTTTGAACGCGCGTCTGTACTCCTTCAAGCTGCGTTTCAGCTCATCCTTGCCAACCGCGTATCCAAGGTCCACACCCACTTCCACCGCTTTGAACCCGGAGCTGGGTTTGTACTTGCCGGTTTTCTCGTCAAACATCACGACCTTTGCCGTCATGGCCTTGACCTTCAATCCCATCCGCTGAAGCACGCCGATGTCGATCTCGTACTCCCCCACGGCATCGTGCTGAAGACCGAATAAATCAACGAACGTCATCGGGTTGTTCCGCACCATCGTGAACAGATTCAGCCCATCCACCGCCCCCGCAGGGTCCGGACTCAACCAGCGTTGTAACCACGGCACGTAGTAGCGAAAACCATAGTAATAAAGCCCCGTCGCATCCTGTTCCTTGCCCGAGTAGCGCAGGGTTTTATACGTCTGCGGGCCACTGAACCAGGCCGTCTCGCCGAACGGATAAAAGTGTTCCTGGCTGATGATCTGCGCCTCGGCGTCCAGCTCCACGGCGCAGGAATCGAGGTGGTCGACCAGGGTGTAGCGGTACTGATCGTTGACCCCGGACGGCGGGTTGCTGTGCCAATGCAGCACCCGCACGGCGTTCAGCCCGGCCTCGGCCAGGATGACGTGCAGACTTTGCCCGGTGCCGCTGTCGGTGCGCAATTCGAGGCCGTCGAGGTAACGAACTTCGCTCGTCACCGTCCGGGCGCGGGTCTGCAATGAACGGACTTTGCGCACCCGTCGACCGCCGCCGTCATAGAGGTAAACCTCACGGTCGTCGAGCCCGGCGTCGCGTTCCACCGGACTGACCGCGTGCAACTGGTCACGCCGGTTCCAGCTCAGCAACCGGCCCTGATCCAGCGCCAGCAGATTGCCTCTGGCGTCGAATGCTTCGGCGATGTCGTCTTCGCTCGGCGGCACTCCGTCGCGCCACGGCAAACAGTGATTGCTGTAGCGGGCGGCTTGCAATTCACGGCCAGGGCGTTGTGCACCGAGGTGGTTGAGCGTCAGCAGGTTGCCGCCCGCGTCGTAGTGGTAAGTCTGGTGATAGTTGCTGAGCGCTGCCGGATCAATACGCCCCACCGAATCGGGCCCCTGATTGGGAGTGCCCGCCTCCCAGCCTTGGGCGCCGATCAACTGCGAAAGACTGTCGTAGGTAAAACGACTGACCGGCTCGATGCGCTGGTTGTTGAAGTAGCGCACCGGCAGCGCCCTGCCCTCAATGCTCAAGACGTTGCCCATCCGGTCGTATTCGTAGATCAGGTGTTGCAGCAGCCGGTCGTTGGAATCCCGCGCCTGCCGCGTCAGCAGCAGACCATCTTCGGCGCGGTAAACCAGGGTGGTGTGTACGCCGTTACCCGCGGTTTCCTGTTCGATCTGTCCTCGCGCGTCGTAGCGGATGTCGCGCACCACGGGCTGCCAGGTGTTCGTGGCGTGAAGTTGCAGGCAGGTCGCGCGCAACTGTCCGTCAACGGTCAGACTGAACGCCTGTCTGTTGCCCTTGGCATCGACCTGCGCCAGCACATGGCCCAACGGTCCCGAGGTCCATTGCGATCTCGCGCCTTCCCCCGGCTCAAGCAGGGCCTGGCGATCGGCTTCCTGCACCGGCCAATCGGGATCAACCGGGGCCAGGGTGAAGTGCCGCACTTGCGCGCGGCGCTGTCCACCGAGTGCAAACGATTCGAAGATCAGCGTGCCAGCCGGATCGTCGTGGCGTATCAATTGTCCGTACTGGTTGCAGTCCTGGCGGCCTTGGGCGGGACCACCATAGGTCAGGCGCTCGACGCACTTTCCGCTCGCGTCCCCGGCGCAGCGCTCGACCACCGAGACCGGGCGAAGCAGCGCGTCGTAATCGACCCCGCGTTGCGTGCCGCGCCCGTCCCAGCTCAGCCGCTGTTCATGGCCAGGCCCCAACAGGCTGATCCGCACGCCCGCATCCACGCTCACCGTGCACAGCGGATTGCCGGAGAGCGAATACACCGACCGGAGGTTGGCCGGGGCCGACGGATTTTCTGCCTGCAACGCCCACAACCGAGGGTCCCAGCGCAGCACCGCTCGACCTGAGGCGTCGTAAACGGTGCGATTGACCCGCCGCCGCGCGTCGACGCCCTCGACCTCGCGCCAATACGCCACCGACCGCACTGCCAGACCCCGCGGATCGACAACGGTGAGTGTCGGTGTGTGGTGGTGCATCTGCATCGTCAAGGCCTGCATGCCGCTGGCGCCCCTGTCTGGCCAGCCGTCATCTAACTGCCGGCGGCCAGGGCTGGCTACTGTCAGAAATTACAGTGGCGACCAGCGGTTTCGGCTCAACGTTTGGCCGTGACCACCTGTTTGGCCATGGTTTTGCGGATCTTCGTCTGTGAATACACCGAGACGGCTGCGTTCGAGCGACTCAGCAGCCCCACCTTGCCGGGTGCGTAGCGGTCGATGCCGCTCGCGCCCTGGACGGTTTGGTAATGAATATTCCAGACCTGCAGTTTTTGGTCGAACTTCATGAAGGCGAAGCCGGATATGACTTCTTCCGGCTGCCCCTGCTCGTCCAGGTCAAAGCCGTAGTCCCGATATTCCATTGCCCCGGCGAGCCCCATGCCGTGCTGCGTTGCAGGCAGGTCGTTGTACTGCGCGTTCTCCTTCGCGCCCTCGACATGACGCACCCGCAGCACGTTGTCGTTGAGCTGATCCACGGTCAGGGAGCAACCGCTGAAGTTTGCCGTGAACACATAGGTCGGTTCGGTGCCGGTGGGGTTGAGGGGAATGTCCACATAACCGCCCTGGGGCGCCCAGAATCCGGCGACCGCGTTGTCTTTGTCGGGGATCTCGCCTTTCGGGATGTCGACCACCCGCAACATATTGAAAGCGCCCTTGCCCGCGCCCGAATAACTCAGTTTGTCCATCGTGAAAATAAACTCGCCGCCGCGGCTGTTTTTCAACCCGGACGCCGTAGTGGCTGAATATCGCCCGGGAAACGGCTCGATAAATTTTGCGCTGACCTCGACCTGCCTGAACTCGCGGGTGTCCAGGGCCTTGTGGATGTTGGTGGGCTTACCGGTCGCCGGTACGCCAAGGTTGGGTTTGCCCCGGTCGATATACCGTGCTCCCGGGACGTTACGCTCCGCACCCGCCGCAATAATCGGCTGCCGCAACCCGTTCGGCTGCGGCACCTTGCTGACGGCGCCGTGGTCATCGACCAGGCTGACCGGATTATTTCGGGTCATCCAAAACAGATTCAACCCATCCACCGCCCCCGCCGGGTCCGGATTCAACCAGCGTTGCAACCACGGCACGTAGTAGCGAAAACCATAGTAATAAAGCCCCGTCGCATCCTGTTCCTTGCCCGAGTAGCGCAGGGTTTTATACGTCTGCGGGCCACTGGACCAGGCCGTTTCGCCGAACGGATAAAAGTGTTCCTGACTGACGATCTGCGCCTCGGCGTCCAGTTCCACGGCGCAGGAATCAAGGTGGTCGACCAAGGTGTAGCGATACTGATCGTTGACCCCGGACGGCGGGTTGCTCTGCCAATGCAGCACCCGCACGGCATTCAGCCCGGCCTCGGCCAGGATGACGTGCAGCCTTTGCCCGGTGCCGCTGTCGGTGCGCACTTCGAGGCCATCGAGGTAACGAACTTCGCTCGTCACCGTCCGGGCGCGGGTCTGCAATGAACGGACTTTGCGCACCCGCCGACCGCCGCCGTCATAGAGGTAAACCTCACGGTCGTCGAGCCCGGAATCGCGCTCCACCGGGCTGACCGCGTGCAATTGGTCACGCCGGTTCCAGCTCAGAAACCGGCCCTGATCCAGCGCCAGCAGATTGCCTCTGGCGTCGAATGCGTCGGCGATGTCGTCTTCGCTCGGCGGCACACCGTCGCGCCATGGCAAACAGCGATTGCTGTAGCGGGCGGCTTGCAATTCACGGCCTGGGCTTTGCGCCCCGAGGTGGTTCAGCTTCAGCAGATTGCCGCCCGCGTCGTAACAATAGCTTTGGTGGTAATTACCGAGCGCCGCCGGATCGTCGCGCCCGACCGAGCGCGGCCCTTGCTTCGCGGCGCCCGCCTCCCAGCCAGACGCCTCGATCAATTGATAAAGACTGTCGTAGCTGAACCGGCTGAGGGGCTCGATGCGCTGGTTGTTGAAGTAGCGCACCGGCAGTGCCTTGTCTTCAATGCTCAAGACGTTGCCCATTCGGTCATAGGCGTAAAGCAGGTGTTGCAGCCATCCGCTGTGATCGCTGTGCGCCCGTCGCGCCATCAGTCGACCGTCTTCAGGGCAATACGTGAGGGTCGTGTGCACGCCGTTGCCCGCCACCTCGCGAGTGATTTGTCCCTCGGCGTTGTACTCGATCCCGCTGACGAGCATTTGCCAATCGGGCTTGCCGGCGAGCTTCAACGCGCAGTGCAGAAGCCGTCCATCAAGGGAGAAGCCAAACGTCTGGCCGTTTTGCCCGGCATCGAGCTTTTCCAGTACATCGCCCAGCGGACCGAAACGCCACGTCGAGACAGCGCCGTCACCGGGTTCGAGCAGTTTTTGTCGATCCACGAGCGATTGCGGCCAATCCGCTGCAGCCGCCTCCAGCGTGAAGTGTCGAGCGTGCGCGGTGCATTGACCGGTGATCGCAAACGACTCAAACAGCACACTCCCGCCGGGGTCATCCTGGCGAATCAACTCGCCGTATTGGTTGCGCACCTGGCTGCCGTGACCGGGACGACCATATTCCATGCGCTCGGCACACCGCGCCGGCTGCGTGTGGAGGTGCTCGAACACCGCCACGGGGCGCAGCCTGTCGTCATAAGTCACCTCCCGTCGTGTGCCACGACTGTCCCAGCCGAGCAGCACTTGATCGGCCACGCCGAAAAGATTGATCTGCGAACCGGCGTCGACGCTGATCATCGACACGGCATTTCCTGACAGTGAGTACACCGTCTCGAGATTGGCCGGTGTCAGCGGGTCGTGTTCCTGCCGTAACCAAAGCCGTGGGTCCCACTGTTTGACGGCGTGCCCGGCGGCGTTGTGGAGGATGCGGTTCATCCGCGCCTCGGGAATGGCACCCCGGTCTCCACGCCAATAATCCACCGAACAGATCGGCAACTCTCGTGGATCGACGACCGACAATCTGGGGGTTTTGGAGTGCATACCGGCGCATCCCTGAAGGCCAGCACTGATCTAATCGTTCACGGCGACAGCGGGCTACTGTCAGAAATTACAGTCCCGACCAACGGCAGCCGACCTCGAACGGTGAATGTCCATTCCCGCGGCCCTTCGGTACGATGGTCGCCATGCGTTCACGGAGCACACGACATGTTCATCGGCGTCCTGCTGGTCATCACCTGGCTGGTTTTATTGTTGCGCTACCCGGCCAAGGCCCTGCCAGTCTCTATCGCGGCCGCCATCGGCCTGGGCCTGGTCGCTACGTGGGTCATCTGGCTGGACAACCGCGAGGTCAAGCAACTCGAGCGCCTGGAATTGCGCATCACCTATGCACCAGCGCAGTGCCCGGCAGACCGTCCGCTACAGCTGAAAATGAACAACGGCAACAGCGTGCCGCTGACCGAGTTGCGCTGGCGCATTGCGGCGTATGCGCCGGGCGACATGGTAAACCTGGCTGACAATCAATACACCGCCCCGCGCTATCACGGCCCCGGTGAATTGCAGGCCGGCGCCAACTGGGAAGACTGCTTGCCCCTGCCGCCGCTGCGCCCTGGGTATCGCCCGCAAACATTGGAGTTTCGCGCCGAGCGTTTGCAGGGTAGTTTCTCCGATTGATGTGCCCTTTAACGTTTTGCACAAGGACCGCGCCATGCCCGTTGCATTGATTACCGGTTGCTCCAGCGGCATTGGCCGCGCGCTGGCCGATGTGTTCAAAAACGCTGGATACGATGTCTGGGCCAGCGCCCGAAAAATTGAAGACGTGGCCGCACTGGCCGCCGCCGGATTCACCGCCGTGCAACTGGACGTTAACGACGGCGCGGCGCTCGAACTGTTGAGCGAGCGGATCAATCTGCAAACTGGCGGCCTCGACGTGCTGATCAACAATGCCGGTTACGGCGCCATAGGGCCGCTGCTCGACGGCGGTGTGCCGGCGATGCAGCGCCAGTTCGAAACCAATGTGTTCTCGGTCGTCGGTGTCACCCGCGCCCTGTTCCCGGTACTGCGCCGCGCCAAAGGCCTGGTGGTGAATATCGGCAGCGTTTCCGGGGTGTTGGTGACGCCGTTTGCCGGCGCCTATTGCGCGTCCAAAGCCGCCGTCCACGCGTTGACCGACGCGTTGCGCATGGAGCTGGCACCGTTCGGCATCCGCGTGATGGAAGTCCAGCCTGGCGCCATCGAATCCAGCTTCGCCAAGAACGCCGGCCATGAAGCCGAGCAATTGATCACCGAACAATCGCCGTGGTTTCCCCTGCGTGAAGGCATTCGCGCGCGGGCCAACGCGTCTCAGGACAAACCGACACCGGCCAGGGAATTTGCCGAAGGCCTGCTCAAGGCTGTGCAGCAAAGCAAACCACCGCGTCTGATTCGTTTGGGCAATGGCTGCCGGGCGTTGCCGTTGCTGGCGGCGTTGTTGCCCAAAGGCCTGCTGGAGGCAGGGCTGATGAAGCGGTTCGGGTTGCGCGGGCAGCTCTGAGACCGTGTCATCGTTCTTCGCGAGCAAGCCCGCTCCCACATTTGGAATGCATTCCCCTGTGGGAGCGGGCTTGCTCGCGAAAGCATTGGAACATTCACCGGAAATTCGCATTCATTCGCAAACCCAACAGTGACCACATGCCCATGACCGACTACACCGAATACTTCGACGAAGTGATCCAGGCCCACGTCGCAATCGAACAATGGCTGGCCGAGGAGCGCGACGCGGCTGAGCTGGAACAATTACTGACGCGTTTCTCGCCGCAGTTTTCCATGGTCTCGCCGCTGGGTCGGGCGCTGGATTTCGACGCGTTGCGGGAGTTGTTTCAAATGGCCGGCGGGAAGAAGCTCGGGTTCAGGATTGAACTCGGCGAACTGCTCGGTATCGCCTTGCATGATGCTGGCGCGGTGGTCAGTTATCGCGAGCAACAGACCGATGCAACGGGGCTGCACTCGGATCGGCGTTCGACCGTGGTGTTCGAGAAAGCGGCCGGTGGCAAAGTGATCTGGCGGCATTTGCATGAGACGTTTTGCAAGGGCTGACTCGATCGCTCTTGTGGCGAGGGGGCTTGCCCCCGTTCGAGGGCGAAGCCGTCGTAAAACCAGAGCATGTGTTCTACCTGACAGCACCGGTTTGCAGGTTTTGGGACAGCTACGCAATCCAACGGGGGCAAGTCCACTCGCCACAGGGTTACTTGCCAACTGTCTGGTTGACCACCACCGTGCACGTAATCCCCGCCGCCAACAGCACCCCGACGGGCACTTCATCAAGGTGAATCCGCACCGGCACTCGCTGCGCCAGGCGCACCCAGTTGAAGGTCGGGTTCACATCGGCAATCAGCTCGCGACTCTCCGAATTATCCCGGTCGTAGATGCCGCGAGAAATGCTCTCCACATGCCCCTTGAGTATTTCGCCGCTCATCAACTGCATGTCGGCTTTATCGCCGACCCGCACGTGCGGCAGTTTGGTTTCTTCGAAGAAGCCATACACCCAGAACGAGTTCATATCGACCACGGCCATTTTCGCTTCGCCGATGCGCGCGTAGTCGCCGCGATGCACATTGAGGTTGGTCACATAACCGTCGACCGCCGCCCGCACTTCGGTGCGTTTGAGGTTGAGTTCGGCGGCTTCGAGTTGGGCCTGGGCGTGTTGATAATCGGCCAGTGCCGCGTCGGCAATGTTGCTGGCGTCGTCGCGGTTTTCCCTGGAGATCACCAAGGCATCCAGGTCGGCGCGGCGCCGGGCGTTGACCTTGCGCATCTCCCACGTCGACTTGCGTGACGCCACCAGTGACTGCGCCTGTTTGACCGCGATGCGGTAGTGCTCGGGGTCGATCTGCATCAGCAAATCACCCTTCTTGACCAATTGGTTGTCGCGCACCGGCACGTCCACCACTTGCCCGGTGACGTCGGCGGCGACGTTGATGATGTCGGCGCGCACCCGGCCGTCGCGGGTCCACGGCGTATCCATGTAATGCACCCACAGCGTGCGGCCGATCCAAATCGCGAGGGCCAGCACCAACAACGTGGCGAGCAGGCTGAAAAGCTTTTTCATCAGGGCCTTCTTCAGTAATAAAGCGTCAGTGATTGAGAGTCAGCGATGGCGCGTCACCGGTAGACGGTCAGCGCCAGAGCGCCGAACAGACAGGTAAACAGACTCAGGCGCAGCAACGCCGGGTGCCAGAAGAAGCGGTACAGATCGAACCCGGACAAAAACCGGTCCAGGGCCCAGGCCAGTGCGGCGGCGATGAAAAACATCAGCGTCATGGTCGGCATGTACACGCCGTGGAAGGCGATTTCACGCGGCATGTTCAGGCCCTTTGTTCGTAGCGTTGAGGTAGCCGGCAAGCGGCGATTGCGGGTCCAGCAACGAAGTGCGGATGAAGTGCAGATAGCTCTTCACCCGGCGCAATGCCGAGGTGTCGAAGTGCGGTGCGAACGGTTCGTCGGTGGCCTGCACGCGGCTGAGCGCATGGTCCACCGCGATCAGGCTGCGCTCCAGATTGTGCTGCCCCGGTTGCAGAAACAGGCGCACCAGCGAGCGACCCATCACCCGGATTGCCTGGCGCCACGGCTGTGATTCGGCGTAGGCCGGATGGACCGGCAAGATCGCCTGTTCCTTGCGCAATTCGATGATCGCGTGGCCGACTTCCAGCACCACAAACATCCAGCGCAACAAGTCCCGTTGCACCTGCGGCTGCCCCGCCGCCAGACCGTAGGCCTGGTGCAGCAAGTCCCGCGTACGGCTTTCGAAACTCGAGGCCAGCCCCTTCAGTTTGCCGCCGATTGCATACACCACTTGCCCACGCAAATCCTGCTCCAGTCGGCGCCACAACCAGCGGCTGTTCGGCGGCAGGATGATTGCCCCCGCCGCCGCGCACACCAGCATGCCGAGGACCATGGCGATGTAGTCGTTGATGAACGCGTACGGGTTGTAGACGGTGAGATTGTCCGGCACCGAACCGGTGCTGAAGAAGATCAGCAAGCCGAGGCCGACACCGGCGTATTGCGGGCGTGAGGTCAGGAACGAACCCAATACGATGACCGGCGCGAGCATCACGCACAGCAATGGAAAACCATCGATCCACGGGAAAATGAAAAACATCTCGACGAAGCCGATCAGCGCCCCGAGTAATGTTCCGCAAGCCATTTGAAAGGCCATGCGTTTCGGATTTGGCGTCGCGGCGCTAAGGCCCACGGTCGCCGCCGCGATCAGGGTCATGGTCGCGCCGCTTGGCCACGCGGTCGCCACCCAATAGCTGCCGAGCACCACCAGAATGAACGCCGCCCGAATGCCCGATGCCGCCGAGGCCATCCAGTTGGTTTGCGGGGTGAACGGCTCATCCCATTGCTCCCGGGCATGGCGGTGATCGGCGAGCGAAGCGTGGGTCTGTGCATAACTGTGCAAGTCTTCGACAAAGCGATAGAGCAACTCGTACGCGGTGTGGAAATCCAGCTGGTCGGCGTCGCTCGGGGCGCTCTCCTGGAAAATCGCCCGCAGGCTGCGGACCTGCGTCGGCAGCTGTTCCTTGTAGACCGTCAATGCGGCGCTCAGACGCGCGGCATCGGCACTGGTCAGGGCGCGAGCGCTGAAACCGTCGAGCACTTCGGCGAGGTCTTGCAAGCCGGGTTTGATCGCCGCGACCACCTGATCGGCGCCGCTGCTGTGCAAGCGTTCGAGCAATTGGTGCAGGGCATTGAAGCGGGTGGTGATGCCCATGAACTCGCTGTTCAAGCGGCTCAGCCGCCCGTTGCGCCGACGCATGTGCGGGTCTTCGAACACGGTCACGCTGCGCAGCCCTTCCAGCCCGACCGCCTCGGCGATGAAGCGCACGTTGCTCGCTTCAAACGCCTCCCGTTGGCTGCGACCGCGCAGGCCATCGGTGACAAACAAGGCAAACACGCCGAAGCGCTGATACAAGGCATTGCGCATCGCCGCGCTGGCGGTTTGCGGCAGGATCGCCGCGCTGACGACCGTGGCGCACAGAATGCCCAGCGAGATTTCCAGCACGCGCCAGACCGCCGCCATGAACGCGCCGTCCGGGTGCGCCAGCGCGGGCAAACCGACCATCGCCGCGGTGTACCCGGCCAGCACAAAACCGTAGGCGCGAAAGTTGCGATACCGCGCTGCGCCGGCTGTACAAATACCGACCCAGATCGCCAGCGCACCGAGGAACAGCTCGGTGTTCTGCGCGAACAAGGCAATCAGCGCGACCATCACCGCCGACCCGGCCAACGTGCCCAGGAAACGGTAAAAGCTCTTGGCGAACACCTGACCGCTTTGCGGCTGCATGACGATGAACACGGTGATCATCGCCGTGCGCGGTTGCGGCAATTCCAGGCGCATCGCCAACCAGAGGGTCAGGAACGCGGCGAACAACACCTTGAACAGGTAGACCCAGGTCACGCCATCGCTGCGTGCCCACTCATAAAAACCCCGGCGCCATTCAAGGGTGGACAGCCAGCGCAGCGGTGCGGGCAAGGGCGTCATGAAATCCTGCCGGGGAAATGTCTGCGGGGACCAAGAACCTGTGGGAGCGGGCTTGCTCGCGAAAGCGGTGGGTCAGTCAATGCAGATGTCGCCTGACACAGCGCATTCGCGAGCAAGCCCGCTCCCACAGGTCCCACAGGATGAGTGTTCAATTCAGGCTCTTCAGGGTGGCCGGGGTTTTCGGCGCGGCGGTCTGGCGGTCTTTCGGCACATCGTTGCCCGCGCCCAGCCCGCCACCGAGCGCCGTCACCAATTGCGCGTGAACACTGAGGCGCGCCGCCTGAACCTGTTGCTCGACTTGCTGCTGTTTGAACAACAAGGTCTGGGCGTTGAGTACGTTGAGGTAATCGGTGAGCCCGCGCTGGTAGGCGATCATCGCGATGTCGTAGGTCTTCTGCGCCGTGGCCACCGACTCGGCGGCGAAGGCTTGCTGTTTGTCCATGGACTCGCGGCGGATCAACTGGTCGGAGATGCTTTTCAGGGCATTGACCAGCGTCCGGTTGTACCTGGCCACGGCGATGTCATACCCGGCCGAGGCTTCGCCCAGCTCGGAGCGCAACCGTCCGCCGTCGAAGATCGGCAAGGAAATCGCCGGGCCGACGCTGTAGTTGAGTTTGTTGCCGCTCAAAAACGCCAGCGCGCCGCCGCCCGTGGCCATGTAGCCGAGGCTGCCGACCAGATCGACATTGGGATAAAAACCGGCGTGAGCAACGTCAATGCCCCGCGCCTGTGCCGCCACCTGCCAGCGACTGGCGACCACGTCCGGGCGCTGGCCGAGCAGTTGCGCGGGCAGCGACGACGGCAGTTTCAGCGGTGCGGCCAACGACAGCGTCGGCCGCTGCAATTGCGCGCCGTCTCCCGGTCCCTTGCCTGCCAGGGCCGCGAGTTGGTTACGGCTGAGGGCGATGGCTTCGTCCAGCGCATCGATCTGGCGATGGGTTTCCGGCAGCGGCGTTTGCGCCTGGCTGACTTCGAAATGAGTGCCGATGCCGCCGCTCAGGCGTTTTTGCGCGAGGTCGAGAATCTGCTGTTGCTGCTTTAGCGTCGCCAGGACGATGTCGCGCTGGGCGTAATGCAGCGACAACTCGATGTAGGCGCGCACGATGTTGTTCTGCAATTCGAGCTGCGCCAGACGCGCTTCAGCAACGCTCGTGTGCGCCATGTCCACCGCGCGCTCGCTGGCATTGGTTTCACGGCCCCAGAGGTCGAGGGCGTAGCTGAAACCCAGCGCGGCGTTGTTGTCCCACGTTGTCGTGTCGGCCAACTCGCCCGGCCCGTAGAACTGATCGGTCGGCCAGTTATGGCGTTTGAGGGTCGATTCGCCGTTGATCTGCAACGACTCGGCGGCTTCGGCAATGCCGGCCATGGACTTGGCCTGGCGCACTCGCGCGGTGGCCATGGCCATGGTCGGGCTGCCCTGCACGGCAAGCTTGATCCAACGGTTCAATTGCGGGTCGCCATAGGCCTGCCACCATTGTGCGGTGGGCCAATGAGCGTCCTGCGCGGCGTTCTGGATAGCCTCGTCGGTGGCCAGTGAATCGGCCTCCAGTGCCTTGCCTTGTGGCGCAATACCTGCGGTGCCGAGGCAGCCGCCGATGGCCAGGGTTAAAGCCAAAACACTGAGCGTCTGAAGCGCTCTGTTGATGCGACGCGGCACTGCTGCGATTTCCTGAGAGTGGGGGAGGCACAAGGTTCATGTGGGAGCCGGCTTTTGTGGGGAGGGGTTTCGTGGCGAGGGGGCTTGCCCCCGTCCGGCTGCGAAGCAGTCGTATACAGTTCACAGTATTCGGACTGAAGAACGCGTTCACCTGACTCAGGGTTGCTTCGCAACCCAACGGGGGCAAGCCCCCTCGCCACAAAGTCCCCTCGCCACAAGGCCCTTCACCACAAGGCCCCTTGCCACAAAGCCTGCTCACCACAAAGGCCTGCTTCCACAGGGTGGGTGCCGTACTGGGCGCAATTCTAGGGGGCGGCCCGAATGGCGATAAGCCGGGATTCCTGTGAATCTTTGTTACCGTTGGCGCGATAATCCCTTGGTCGGGGTCTGCGCCCCGCAACCTTGTGTCACAATTTGCCACCGCACCCGAGAGCACCCCATGGACACTTTGCAAAACATGCGCGCCTTCAGTTACGTGGCCGAGGCCGGCAGTTTCACCGCCGCCGCCGTGCAACTCGACACCACCACGGCCAACGTCTCGCGCGCGGTCTCCAACCTGGAAGCCCATCTGCAAACCCGCCTGCTCAACCGCACCACCCGCCGCATCGCCCTGACCGAGGCCGGCAAGCGCTACCTGTTGCGCTGCGAGCAAATCCTGGCCTATGTCGAAGAAGCCGAAGCCGAGGCCAGTGACGCCCACGCCCGCCCCGCCGGCCAACTGAAAGTGCACACCATGACCGGCATCGGTCAGCACTTCGTGATCGACGCCATCGCCCGCTACCGCAAGACCCACCCCGACGTGACCTTCGACCTGACCATGGCCAACCGCGTGCCGGACCTGCTCGACGAGGGCTACGACGTGTCCATCGTGCTCGCCAGCGAATTGCCGGACTCGGGCTTCGTCTCCCAGCGCCTGGGCATCACCTACAGCATCGTCTGCGCCTCGCCGGCCTACGTGAAGGCCAACGGCTGCGCGCAAAAGCCCAGCGATTTGCTGAACCACATGTGCCTGCGGCTGGTGAGCCCGGTGATCCCGCTGGAAAAATGGGCCTTCGACGGTCCCGACGGCCAAGAGACCGTGACCATCAACAGCTCACCGTTCCTGGTCAATTCGGCGGACGCGATGAAAACGGCGATCACCAGCGGCATGGGCGTTGGCGTGCTGCCGGTGTACGCGGCGATTGAAGGTTTGCGCAACGGTTCGCTGGTGCGAGTGATGCCCGACTACCGGTCGCAGGAACTGAACCTCTACGCGATCTACCCTTCGCGGCAGTATCTGGACGCGAAAATCAAAACCTGGGTCGAGTACTTGCGTGGCTCATTGCCGGAGATTCTGGCGGCGCATCAGGCGGAATTGGCAGCCTACGAATTGAGCGGGAGTCTGGGCGGGGCTCGGCTGGCAAACTGAGTTCACGGTCCCTATAGACGCGCTGATTTTCGGGAAGGACTCCGACGGGTTCTGTCGGTTGGGCAGGCTTTGTCAGTCGCTGCCACATCAGCGAAACAAACGCCAATCCCCTGTGGGAGCGGGCTTGCTAGCGAATACGGTGTATCAGTCAACATTTTTGTCAATGACCCACCGCATTCGCTAGCAAGCCCGCTCCCACGGTTTTGAATGGAGTACATCCGGTAATCCGGGGGCTCGCACAAGGTCGGGGAAGAATGTTAGCGTGCTTGGCATTCTCCAAGCCCGACGAGCCCTCCTCCCATGAAAAAGACCGTCCTCGCGTTCAGCCGCGTCAGCCCCGAAATGGTCGAGCGCCTTCAGCAAGACTTCGACGTCATCGTGCCCAACCCGAAAAACGGCGACATCAACGCCCAATTCAACGAAGCCCTGCCCCACGCGCATGGCCTGATCGGCGTCGGTCGCAAACTCGGGCGCGAACAACTGGCAACCGCCGGCAAACTCGAAGTGGTGTCCAGCGTCTCCGTCGGCTATGACAACTACGATGTCGCCTACTTCAACGAACGCGGGATCATGCTCACCAACACCCCCGACGTGCTCACCGAAAGCACCGCCGACCTGGCGTTTTCCCTGCTCATGAGCAGTGCCCGCCGCGTCGCCGAACTGGACGCCTGGACCAAGGCCGGTCAGTGGCAGGCCACCGTCGGCGCACCGCTGTTCGGCACCGATGTGCACGGCAAGACCCTGGGCATCGTCGGCATGGGCAACATCGGTGCAGCCATCGCCCGTCGCGGTCGCCTGGGTTTCAACATGCCGATTCTCTACAGCGGCAACAGCCGCAAGACCGAACTTGAGCAAGAACTCGGCGCGCAGTTCCGCACCCTCGATCAACTGCTGGCCGAAGCCGATTTCGTCTGCCTGGTGGTGCCGCTCAGTGAAAAAACCCGGCACCTGATCAGTCACCGCGAACTGGCGCTGATGAAGCCGAGCGCGATCCTGATCAACATCGCCCGTGGTCCGGTCGTCGACGAACCGGCGCTGATCGAAGCGCTGCAGACCAACCGCATTCGTGGCGCCGGGCTGGACGTCTACGAGAAAGAACCGCTGGCCGAGTCGCCATTGTTCCAACTGAAAAACGCGGTGACCTTGCCGCACATCGGTTCCGCCACCCACGAAACCCGTGAGGCCATGGCCAACCGTGCCTTGGCTAACTTGCGCAGCGCGCTGCTGGGCGAGCGGCCGCAGGATCTGGTCAACCCGCAAGTCTGGAAAGGCTGAATAAAACGGGCAGACGTTGTTAAACGCCTGCCCGTACGATCAAGCCAGTTTTCCTTCGCCATGCACCGTCGGCGCCTTGGGTTTGCGAAACACCAGCACGTTACCCAGCATCACCAGCACCAATCCGATCAGCGCCGGTGCGGTCCATTGGTAGCCTTCGGCAAATGCCGACACGTTCAACGCCACCACCGGGAATAGCACCGTGCAATACGCCGCACGCTCCGGGCCCATACGTCCGACCAGCGTCAGGTAGGCGGTGAAGCCGATCACCGAACCGGGAATGACCAGGTACAGCAGCGAACCGATGTAACGCGCGTTCCATTCGATGTCGAACGGAATGCCTTTGACCAGGCACCACACCGACAGCATCGCCGCGCCATAGGCCATGCCCCAGGCGTTGGTGGTCAACGGCTTCAGCCCCGCCTTCTGCTGCAAACTCGACAGCATGTTGCCGGCCGAGAAACACAGGGTGCCGAGCAGCGCCAGGCCCAGGCCGAGCAAGGTTTCCGGGCTCGCGGTGTGCCCCGCCAGCTCAGGCCAAAACAGCAGGCCCAGTCCAGACAAGCCCAACGCGCCCCCCATCAACACATTGCGGGCGATTTTCTGGCCAAAGAACACCCGCGCATTCAGCGCGTTCCATAGGGTGGCGGTGGAAAACACCACGGCCACCAGACCGCTGGGAATCCACTGACTGGCGGTCAGGAAGCACATGAAGTTGACGCAGAACAGGCACAACCCCTGCGCCAGACAGATCAAATGCCCGCGACGGTTCATCACTTGCAGGCGCCGGCTGAGCAGCAACACCACGAACAACACCAGCGCCGCGAGACCGAAGCGATAGACGATCGACACCGGAATGGCGACCACGCCCAGTTGCCATTTCAAGGCAATCCAGGTGGTGCCCCAGATCAACACGGTCAGCAAATACAACGACAGGTTCATGGCAAACGCTCCTCAATAGGGGCTCAGTGTCCTGCGTCGGCACTTCTCGCACTTGCATAAACTTGCGCTTTTGTCGGCGCGCAGGCTGGCAGGGCAACGTCTACGGAGTAGGATGCGAAGCGTTGGAGAGAAAACGATCATGCCCGCACTGGAAACCCTGCAAGTCTTTCAAGCCCTCAACCGCTCGCCCAATGCTCGTCTTGAGCACAGCGCGGAGCTGGGTGACGGCCTGTCTGCCGCTTTGTGGAGCAACCATCACGACGCCCAGGAATACGAAGCGCCCAGCCATCACACGTTGTCGTGCTACATCGCTGGCGGCACCGGCACCTTTCGCCGCGGCCAGCCCGGCACCAAGGGCGGCCCCGACAAGTTGTGCATCTTGCCGGCCGAGCATCAATCAGGGTGGGTGATCAACGGCGACATTCGCCTGGCCCATCTGTATTTCAGCCCCGAACAATTCGCCCTCGGCTGCGTCACGCTGCTGGACCGCGAACCGCGCGAAGTGCAATTGCGCGAAGCGACCTTTCTCGATGATCCGGCGCAAGCCCGACGTTTTCGGCAGATGCTCACCCTCAATTGGGATGAGCCCGGCGAACGCGTGCTCACCAGCAGCCTGGCCCACGAGATGCTCAGCCATGCGTTACTGAGTCAGGTCGGCATGCGTGAAGGGTTACGGCTTAAAGGTGGGCTGGCGGCGCATCAGCGGCGGCAGTTGGTGGAGTTCATCGACACCCGGCTCGCCGAGGCCATCAGCCTGGGGCAATTGGCGGCCCTGTGCGCGTTGTCGGAATACCACTTTGCGCGGATGTTCCGGGAGAGTTTTGGCTTGCCGCCGCATCAATATGTGTTGGCGCGCAGGCTGAGTCGGGCGCGGGAGCTGCTGCGCTCGACCTCGCAGCCGTTGGGAGAGATTGCGCTGGCGTGCGGGTTTGCCAGTGCGAGTCATTTCACCAACCGGTTTCGACAGGTGCTGGGGGGGACACCTGGGGAGTATCGGCAGGCGTTTTTGCGCTAGGCCCGAAGATCATCGGTGCCTGTCAGGGCCTCTTCGCGAGCAAGCCCGCTCCCACATTGGTTTGTGAGCGATACAGATCAACTGTGGGAGCGGGCTTGCCCGCGAAGAACGATGACGCGGTTTGGGATCAGCACTCCAGCGTGCTCAACTCCATCACCTGCCCTTGTAGTCCGGGTCTTCGGTGACTTCGGCGTCGGTGTAGGCTGGCGATCATCCGTTCAGCACTGCGCCATCGCGGCGACGGGGCTGACGAGCAGGCTCAACCCGGCCAATGACAGCGCCAGGCGCGGGCGATACGGCAGCAACAGCACCAGCGTCAAACCGCTGAGCATCAACACCGCACACCACTGCACCAGCCCAAGGCCCCAGCCGGTTTTCGACACCGCCGCCCACAACGAAACCGTAAGCAACGCCCATCCAGTCAGTTTGAAAATCCGGCGGCGCTGGAGCGACGCTTTGCGCCCCAACAGTTCGGAGTGATGCCGGTCCATCGACAAACACAGGGCAGTGAAACCGCCGTAACACAAGAGCAAGGCCAGCAACATTCAGTTCGCCTCCTGCTCAAGCGTGATCGGTCGGGCGCGTTCTTTGGTGACGCGCGCGACCTGCCCGGCACGCCGCATTTTCCACGCGGCCCAGGCCAGAAACAGACCGCTGCCCAGGCACGTCAGGTCGAAACCGGCGAGGGTCCAGTCACCCTGCGCCAGCGTCACGCCCATGTGGTACGGCGTGGTCAACGCGTTGAGCAGCGGTATGGCGCAAAACAGCAGCGCGGCCAGCGCCAATTGCTCGACCCACGCGGCGCGACCACGGCGGATCAGCGCATGAATCACGCTCAAGCCCCAGACGATGAAGAAGCTGTTCACTTCCCAATCCGAGCGCGCGGCCATCTCGGCCGGCAGCAGGCGATTGGCCCAGAAGAACGCCGCCACCGCGACCACCAGCCCGGACATGCTGGCAATGTTCAACACTTCCACCAGCCGCAACTCGAACGGCATGACGCCGCTTTTTGCGTGTTTGAGCTGACGCTTGCCGAGCCAGATCACCAGCCCGGTGCCGATCAACGCGGTGCTCGCCAAGCCGAAAACGAAGTACAACCAGCGCAGCACCGGGCTCGCAAAATGCCCCATGTGCAAGCCATAGAAACTGCCGGCGATAGCCATTGGCACCGGTTGCTGCGGCGTGGCACTGAGTTGCTGGCCGGTCACGCCGTTGAAGGTCACTGCGCTGCTGGCGTCGTAAATCACCCGGTCGGCGTCGTCCCTTGAAGCAACGACCGAGGCATTTGCATCCCCCGGATTATTCACCGTCAAACGGTCCACACGACCGCCCGACCACTGCGCCCGCGCCCGTTCCAGCAACGGCGCCAGCGGTGCCAGCTCGCCCGGTTTGCCGGCAAGTTCCGGCGTAATGGCAGCCGGGAACACCTCCGCGTAAAACGTTTGCACATCACCTTTGTACGAGGCGAGGATGCTGGCCGGCATGACCATCGCCATGAAAATCACCAGGCTGCTGTAGGTGATCATCAGGTGAAACGGCAGCACCAGGACGCCCACCGCATTGTGCCCGTCCAGCCAGGAACGCTGGCCCTTGCGCGGGCGGAAGGTGAAGAAGTCCTTGAAGATTTTCTTGTGGGTGATGATCCCGGTAATCAGGCCGATGAACATCACCATCGCCGCCATCGTCGACAACCAGCGGCCCCACGGATAGGGCATCTGCAATTGGAAGTGGAAGCGATAAAAGAACTCGCCGCCCATGGTCTCGCGGCCCTGCACTTCGGCACCGGTTTGCGCGTCGAGGAGTTTTTCGGTGAATTTGCCGCGCTCGCCCGGTTTGGCCGGCGACTGCTGCCAGCGCACCGACAGGCCCGGCTCGCGGGCACTGGGCAAATCGATCAGCCAGCGCGAGGCACCGCCAGCGTGTTGCTGAAGGTAGTTCTGTGCCAGCGTCAGACTGGTTTCGGAACTGACGGAACGTGCGGGCACTTCGGGCTGCATCCAGTGGCTGATCTCGTCCTTGAAATACGCGAGGGTCCCGGTCAGGAAAATCGCGAACAGCAACCAGCCGAAGATCAGCCCGGTCCAGGTGTGCAACCAGGCCATCGCCTGACGAAATCCCTCTTTCATACCCGGCCCATCCAGTACGCGACGCCGGACACCGCCGCCAGCACCAGGCTCGGCAGGATCAACCCGAACCAGGCTTGCCACGCACTGCGGCAGGCAAAACACCAGAGCACCGCCACCAGATACACCAGGAACGAACTCATCATGCCCGTCACCACGGCTTCGGCGCGGGCCATCGGCAACCACAGCGCCAGGCTCACACTGGCAAGCGCCGAGAGGATGTAACCGCCCAACAACGCCGCCAGCACGCGAGACGCGACGGCCAATCGGTAGGAAACGGGAAGCGTACGGGTTTTGCCTTTCATGTTTCGACCTTGAAACCGGGTGAGGCCCGTGAACGTCACGGGACCAGCAAGCGCGCAATATTAATGATAAATATTCTCATACGCAAAATAGATCGGATTGCCGGATGTGGGAGGGACTGAAACCTTGGGGTGAGGGGGGCTTGCCTTTGGTGGTGGGGCTTGCCTGTGGTGAGGGGGCTTGCCAGTGGTTATGAGTTTGCCTGTGGTGATGGGGCTTGCTGTGGCGAGGGGGCTTGCCCCCGTTGGGTTGCGAAGCGACCCCAAAAGCTTACGACTGCTGGCGCAGCCGAACGGGGGCAAGCCCCCTCACCACAGGCCAACTCCTAACCACAGGCAAGCCCCCTTGCCACAGGTATTCGCCAACCAGCAGAGAATCACAAAAAGCTGAAACAAAAACGGGCCTGCATAAGCAGACCCGTTTGTCAGTGGAAAGGTAAAAAGTGAATCAGGCGTCAGCCATTTTGTGCAGCCTGTTCGTTCTCGAGAAACTCGTCTTCAAGCAGCGCATCGGCGGCTACTCGTTCGAACGGCACTACCGCGGCACGTGGTTTGCCCCGCAGTTTGCCGAACAGATGCTCTAGCGCATGTTCGAGTTTTTCGGCGGCACCGTCGATCGCTTGCTCCAGGGTGTCCGCTTTGTGAGTGACGGAAATTGGTTGGTGGCCTTTTGGCCGCGCTTCCAGCTGGCAGCGCATGTCGTGCGGACCGGGCTTGTCGCCGTTCTCGTCCCGCAGGTGGACCTCGACGCGGGTCAGGTCCTCTTCATAACGTTCGAGCGTGCTCTCGATGGTAGTACGTACCCACTCCTCCAGTCGGATGCTGCTTTGAATATGGTTATCGCTGTTGACTTGGATTTGCATAGTTCATCCCTTATTTCAGCTAGCTCGCGAGAGGCCGGTCGGCTGGCCCTTGGGCGTCATCACCGTGACCTCTTGCTTACACAATCGGTCTGCGCGAAGAACATTTCAACCCCTAAAAAAAGATAAATTTCGATTCGCAAAAAAAGCCGGACAACCGGCAAAAGCGCTGTTAAGGTCGGGAGTTGGGTCGCCCCGCTCCTCAGTCACAATTGCTCACATCTGCTGCTCCGCCAGCGGGTGCAGGCTGCGAAAAATCCCCGCCTCTTCCACCAGCCAGTCATGCACCGCACGCACCCCCGGATGGCTCAGCGCCCCCGGTGCATACAGCAGCACATAACGTTTGTGATTGGGCACCGCCAGTCCGAACGGCACGATCAACGTCCCCCGCTCCAGCTCATCGTTCAACAGGGTTCGCCGCGCAATCGCCACGCCCATGCCCGCGATCGCCGCCTCGATGGTCAGGTGATTGCGATTGAAGGTGTGCCCGCGCCGCACGTCCGCACCTTCGAAGCCGATGGCGTTGAGGTAGAACTCCCACTCCGCGTACTCATAACTGCCGCGCCAGGCGGTGATGTCGTGCAGCAATGGAAAGTGCGAAAGGTCGGCAGGACCGTGCAGCGGCGGTCGCCCGCGCAGCAGACTCGGGGCGCACACCGGGAAAATCTGTTCGTCGAGCAAGGTTGTGGATAACAGGCCGGGGTAGCTGCCGTCATTCAGATCGACGGCCAGGTCAAAGTCGCCCTCATGCAACGGCACGCTGCTGTCCTCGGCAACAAGCCGCAACTGAATGTCCGGAAAACGTTGCTGCAAACGCGGTAAGCGCGGGGTGAGCCATTTACTGAGGAATGAGGGAATCGAACGCAGCCGCAAAATCCCGCTGATCATGCCCGCGTCCAGGCGCCGCAACTCTGCATCGATGCTGCCGTAAGCCTCATTGACCGTGATGGCCAGTCGCTGGCCTTCGGCGCTCAGCTCCACGCCGCGCGCGCGTCGGTGAAACAGGCGAAACCCCAACCGCTCTTCCAGTTGCCGGATTTGCTGACTGACCGCGCCCGGCGTGATGTGCAGTTCTTCTGCGCAACGGGTGAACGACAAGTGCCGCGCGGCACAGGAAAACACGTGCAGCCAGACATAGGTCTGGGCGTGCAATTGGCGACTCATTGTTTAGTCCTGCTAAAGGCTGACTTAGGAAGTTTCGTTGGTCACGGTTAACCGAGGCGAGCAGTATCGCCGACATTGCGCTTGTCCTACAAAAATGGCAGCGATTCTCTTCCATTGCTTGTACAGGGTTTAGCATGGCTATCAGTGTTTTCGATCTCTTCAAAGTCGGCATCGGTCCGTCCAGTTCCCACACGGTCGGCCCGATGCGCGCCGCCGCAACGTTCGCCCAGGCGCTGATCGAACAGAATTTGCTGACCTCCGTTCGTCGGGTCGAAATCCGTCTCTATGGTTCGTTGTCCGCCACCGGCGTCGGTCACGCCACCGATCGCGCCTGTGTCATGGGCCTGATGGGCGAGTGGCCGGACAGTATCGATCCCACCCGCATCGATAGCCGAATCCACCAGCTGCGCGAGACCGGCGAATTGTCCCTCGCCGGTAAAACGACCATCGCCTTCAACTGGCAAACCGATCTGCTGTTGCTCGACGAGAGCTTGCCCTATCACCCCAACGCCATGTCTCTGACCGCTTTCGGCGAAACCGGGGAGCTGTTCGAGCAAACCTACTACTCCATCGGCGGCGGCTTCATTATCGAGGCGGCCGAGGCCGAATCCGGTATCGCGCCGAACAGTGACGTGGTGCTGCCGTACGATTTTTCCAGTGCCGCCGAATTGCTCAAGCTGTGCAACCAGCATGGCTTGCGGGTTTCCGAGTTGATGATGGCCAACGAACTGGCCTGGCGCGGCGAGGCGGAAATCCGTCAGGGCTTGCTGCACATCTGGTCGGTGATGCGCGAGTGCGTCGAGCAAGGCCTGCGTCACGAAGGCATCCTGCCCGGCGGTCTGAATGTGCCGCGCCGCGCGGCAAAATTGCACCGCAGCCTGCTGGAAATCGGCAAGCCGAATGTCATTACTTCGACGCTGTCGGCGATGGAGTGGGTCAACCTGTTCGCCCTCGCCGTGAATGAAGAAAACGCCGCTGGCGGGCGCATGGTGACGGCACCGACCAACGGCGCGGCCGGGATCATTCCGGCGGTGCTGCACTACTACATGAAATTCAACCCGGACGCGTCCGACGATGACGTCGTGGCGTTCTTTCTGGGCGCGGCGGCCGTCGGCATTCTCTGCAAGAAAAACGCCTCGATCTCCGGCGCCGAAGTCGGCTGTCAGGGCGAAGTCGGTTCGGCGTGCGCCATGGCGGCCGCCGGCCTGGCCGACGTGCTCGGCGCCACGCCCGAACAGTTGGAAAACGCCGCTGAAATCGGCCTGGAACACAACCTCGGCCTGACCTGCGACCCGGTCGGCGGCCTGGTGCAAGTGCCGTGCATCGAACGCAACGCCATCGCGGCGGTGAAGGCGATCAATGCCACGCAAATGGCCCTGCGCGGCGACGGCAAACACTTTATTTCTCTGGATCGGGTGATCCGCACCATGCGCGACACCGGCGCCGACATGCACGACAAATACAAAGAGACGTCACGGGGCGGTTTGGCGGTGAGTTGGGTGGAGTGCTGACCGGTTTGCTTGCACCGTCAGCGGTCACCTACCCGTCCGTGCCCTGAATCGGGCAAGCAAAAGCAGGCGAGCCAACGTCCCCGTCGCTTTCGTGCCCTGTTTATTGTTCGACAATTTTTACGGCATGCCCCTTGCTACGTCCCCGCTGAGGCAAAAGGACTTTTAAAACCTCAGCGAGCGATCTGCCAATGGTCTGGTAATGCGAACCAACCCGATCATGGCCGGTCAACAACTGCACGTTCAATCAGGCGGTGACGCATCATGGACAACCCTTTTCAGCTCATTACCGATGCTTTTGCACCGGATTATCAGATCAACCTGAGCATTCAGGGTCTGGACGGCAGCATCATGCTGACCCTCTCCAACAGTGGCCGTGTCGTGGCCAAGCGGATGATAAGCGCAGAACAGCGCAACGACCCCAAGCGCCTCAAGCGACTGGTGCAAAGCATTCAGTTCGGGATCGCCATCGAACAGGGCCACAGCGCCGTGGCGATCCTTGAAGCCATGACCGACGGCGACAACCGTACGCTGCCGCCGCCCTCAGCCAAAGATCAGCCGCACGTCGCCTTCAGGCTTTAAAGCTCGCCCTTCTCCACTTCGGGATGTTCACCGGAACCCGCACCGACTTTGCGTTGCGGGTGTTCGATCTTCACCGAAGGAAATTGCGAGGAGGCGTAACGCACCACCAGAATCGAGAACGCCAGCAGCAGAATCCCGCCGCACAGGTAAATGATCCCGAGATCCGGCGGATTGTGGTGCGAGACGTTGGAGATCAGTAACCGCGTCAGGGCAGTGATCGCCACATAGATCAGGAAACGCACCGGCATGTGATTGGTCTTGAAGTAAATCCCGACCATTGCGCCCAGTTCCAGGTAGATGAACAGCAGCAAGACGTCATCGATCTTGATGTGTCCTTCTTCGATCATCCCCAAAAACTCCATCACCGCCGCCCATGCGGTGACTGCACCGATGGCGAACAGCGCCAGGTAGTGGAACGTCTCGACGAACAGGTTGCCCAGGGATTCGGCCAGTTGGTGCACGTTTTGCCGCAGTTTCTCGGCCCAGTTGATTTTCACGATGATGCTTCCTTAGGTCGGCTCGACCGGATGATGCGGGTTTGACGTGACGGTTGTTCTGCATGCAGAAAAAAGGCCAGAGGCTGAGATTGAGATGATGGCCGGGTGACATGAGGCACTTCGGCGGTGTCTGGGCCGACGCCTTCGCGAGCAAGCCCGCTTCCACAGGGGATTTGTGAGCCACACAGATCCAGTGTGGGAGCGGGCTTGCTCGCGAAGGGCGCGCCACGGTTACTGACAAACGCCAATTTCGGTCTACATTAAAAAGCCACTACCCAAAAGGCAGGGATTCGCTTATCCTTTTCGCTGTATATAAATACAGTAGTCGCAAAGACAACTTAATGTGAAGGCATGTGAGGTGGTGAATGGCCGTCGAAGTGGTATACCGCAGCAGCCGAGATCTGGAGCGCTTGTTCATGGATAAAGCCGAAGCTGACCGTCATGACAAAATGCTCGAACTGGCCGAATTGCTGGCTGAAGTGTTGCAAAAAGCCGTTCCGTCCCTGAGCGAACAGCAAGTGGAAGAAGCCGGCATCTACATGGCGAAGAATCGCGATGTGTTTGCCAAGGCATTCAAGAGCCAGCCGGATGCGTTGTCCGAACTGCTGAATGCACCGGCCGAAGTGGAAGAAGAAAAAGCTGAACCCGTTGAAGCAGCCGACGCTGAGCCGACCAAGCCAGCCAAAGCGGCCAAGACGCCGAAATAAGCAATGCCCGAATTGAATAGGCCCTGAGTCGAATGACTCAGGGCCTTTTTCATGGGCGAAATTCAGCGATACAACACTTTCTCCGCCAACTCGTCCGCCACTCTGGCCGGCGAACGCTTCTCGGCCTGGGCGTGGGCGAAGACTTCGGTCAGGCGGGAACTGATTTTCGACAGGTGCGCGGTGATGGTCGCCAGTTCTTCGCCGCGATGTTTTAGCGACACATAGATCAGCCCGCCGGAATTGATCACGTAATCCGGCGCATACAGAATGCCGCGCCGCTCCAGTTGATCGGCGACGTCCAGATGCGTCAGTTGATTGTTCGCGGAGCCAGCTACCGCCGCGCAGCGCAACTGCGTCACGGTGTGGCTGTTGAGCACGCCGCCCAGGCCGCACGGCGCGAGAATGTCGCACGGAGTGCTGAGCAGCGCGTCATTGGCAATCGGGTGCGCGCCCAGTTGCTCCATCGCCAGTTGCACCTTGCCGTGATCGATGTCGCTGACCAGCAGTTCGGCACCCGCGGCATGCAACTGTTCGGCAAGTGCGTAACCGACATTGCCCAAGCCTTGAATGGCGATGCGCAAGCCTTCCAGGTTGTCGCTGCCCAGGCGCGCCATGGCGGTGCTGCGAATGCCGGTGAACACGCCCATCGCCGCATGAGGCGCAGGGTCGCCTGCCGAGGTGGTGCTGGTGACGTGCTGCGTTTGTTGCGCGATGCAATCCATGTCCGCCACCGAGGTACCGCTGTCGATGGCAGTGATGTAGCGACCGTCGAGCTGATTGATGCAGCGCCCGAAGGCTTCGAACAGCGCGGCGCGGTTTTCCACATGGACCGGACGAATAATCACCGATACCCCGCCGCCCTGGGCCAGGCCGGCCAGCGCGGCCTTGTAACTCATGCCTTGAGCAAGCCGCACGGCGTCTTCGACCGCGGATTCGTCGGAGGGGTAGGCAAGGTAGCGACAGCCGCCGAGGGCTGGCCCCAAGCGGCTGCTATGAATGGCAATGACCGCCTTCAACCCGGTGACCGGATCGACGCTCAGGTGCAGCGATTCAAGGCGATTGCTTTGCATGAGAGCGAACATCGTAAGGCTCCCGAATCACTTCTTGTAGTCGCCAGTATAGGCGTGCGCCCAAAAATTGCTGAAGCGCACCGGAATAAGCGCCAGCGCATTGATGGCTTTCGGACATAACCTGCAACCGCCTGTGTGCGGCACTGGACGAATGCTGGCGACGGGGCTAAAACGAGGCATTCGCCGGAGATTTTGATGACACCCCGCCAACGATTCTTCGATTGCCTGCACCGTTCACCGCCCGCGCTGTTCGAGGCCGCGCTGTGGATGGCGGCCGAGCATGACCCTGACGTCAACCCGCAGCACGTGCTGTCCAACTTCAAGGATCTGCAGCAACGGGTCAGCGCCGGCTTGCCGATGTTGCCGGTCAGTGAACTGGCCCAGCCGTTGTTGCGCCGACTCAATGACATGGGCTTCGCGCAGGACGATTTCACCCCGCTGCGCCCACAAGTGGCCCTACTCAATAAGGTACTGGAACTGCGGCGCGGCCAGCCGCTGTCGCTGGGGCTGATTGCCCTGGAGTTGGCCAGAGGCCTGGAGATTCCGCTGGTCGGGGTCAATTTCCCTGGCCACTTCCTGCTGCGAGTGCCGGGGGCCGACCACCTGCTTGACCCGTGCGGTGGCCGGCGCCTGTACCCCAACGATTGCCGCGAACTGCTGCAGCGCCAGTACGGCCCGAACCTGAAACTCAGCGCCGAACATTTGCTGACGGCCGACCCCGTGCAAATGCTGCAGCGACTGTCGCGCAACCTGCGTCAGTTGCACATTTCTCACGATAACTGCATCGGCGCCCTGATCGACGCCGAGCGTGTGCTGGAACTGGGCAACGCCAGCGCCGCCGACTACTTGGCCCGGGCCAGCCTCTATCAGCGGCTGGATTGCCCGAATGCCGAGCGTTTTGACCTGGAACATGCGCTGATGCTCAGCGATGACCCGATCCAGCGGCTTCGCCTGACCGAGCGTCTGGGGCACCTGCCGCCCAACTCAGTCGTCCACTGAGTACAAGCCAACTGTGAGCGCGAGCGTGCTCGCAATGCCCGCGCCCCGGTTGGTCAGACATATCGCGTTATCGTTCATCGCCAGCCAGCTCGCTGCCACGAAGGATCGTGGTCGTCTCTATGGGCGAGCGCACCTGGATGATGAACAACGCCGCAATCACCGCCGGAATCGCGCAGAAGAAGAAAATCTGCTGCACCGGAATGTGCATCGCCAGCAACATGCTGCCAAACAACGGCCCGAGAATTGAACCGAAGCGCCCCACGCCCAAGGCCCAACCAGTGCCTGTAGCGCGCACCTGCGCCGGGTAGAAATTACTGACAAACGCATTGAGCGTCAGTTGCCCGCCAATGATGCAGAACCCGGCGGCAAACACACTGGCCACCAGATAGCGCGGATTGTCGTGATTCAAACCCAGCAAAATGGTGCACACCGCCGCAGTGGCGAGTACGCACGACAGCAGGCGCACCTTGCTTTTGAGTCGGTCGGCAAACCAGGCCATGAAGATTGCGCCGACCGTTCCCGCAAACAAGAACATCGACGTCACCAGGTTGGCTTCGTTGAGTGGCAAGCCACTTTCCAGCAGCAGCGTCGGCAGCCAGCTGATCATGAAATACAACAGGATCAGGCTGACAAAGAAGGTCGCCCAGATCAGTAACGTTGGCCGCGCGTAGCCGTTGCGGAACAACTCGATCACCGTCAGCTTGCTGCCCTGTTGCTGCTCGTTTTGTGCCATGGAAGCGGCAGGTGGCTGCCAGTCCGGGAGCATCCGCGCGGTCACTTTGCGCAGGCGATTGTAGGGCGGCGCATCGCGCAGCAGACGTGGCAGCGACTCGGGAAGCAACCAGACCAAAAACGGGAACAACAACAGCGGTGTGACCCCGCCGGCGAGGAACACCGCTTGCCAGCCGAAGCTATCGATGAATCCTGCGGCGACAAACCCGCCCGCCGCACCGCCAAACGAAAAGCCGCACGCCGCCAGCGTCACCATCAAGGTGCGCAAGCGTGGCGGCGAGTATTCAGACATCAGCGCCATGGCGCTGGGCATCGCCCCGCCCATGCCGATCCCGCAAATGAACCGGGCGGCCATCAGCGTATCCAGCGAATTGGCGAAAACCATCAACACCGTGAGCGTGGCGTAGATCAGCACGCAACAAAGGAGAATCCGTCGTACGCCGAAGCGGTCTGCCAGCGGGGTCACGGCGAGCGAACCCAAGGTCAAACCCAGCAAGTTGGCACTGAACACGGGGCCGAACGCGGCTTTTTCCAGGCCCCAGTCCTGGGCCAGCGCGGGTACCACGTAGCCGAGCACTTGCGCGTCGTAGCCATCGGTGACCAGCAGGAGCGCCAGCAGCAAAAGGATCAGCCACTGATAACGGGACACGGGACGGGCGTCGAGTGCCGCCCGGAAGCTGGCAATCTGATTGTGCATCGCAAGGTTCCTGTTTTGTTTTTATGGTTTTTTAAAGCAACCGCTGTTCACGGTGGGAGCGGGCTTGCTCGCGAATACGTGTGTCAGCTGCATTGATATCGGCTGACACGCCCTCTTCGCGAGCAAGCCCGCTCCCACAGTGGGGATCGGTTTGAAGCCTTAAGGCGTGTCGGGCTGGTTGGCCGGGTGCGCTGCGATGAATGCAGGGTGTTGCGCCGCCAATGCCGCCACTCGGCGAATCCGTGGATAGGCCTCAAGCGAAATATTGAAACGCTCGGCCGCATACAGTTGCGGGATCAGGTAAATATCCGCCAGACCCGGCTCGTCACCAAAGCAATAACCGTCATCCCCGATCAACCGCTCCACCGTCGCCAGCCCCTGGCTGATCCAGTGCCCGATCCACTCCACCACCTGCGGCTCGTCATGCCCCAACTGCCGCAGTTTATTGAGCACGCTGACGTTGTGCAGCGGATGCACGTCGCAGCCAATCACCGCCGCCACGCCGCGCTCATGGGCGCGGGCAGCGAGGTCTTTGGACAGCAGCGGCACCTGTGGATAACGTTCGTCCAGATACTCGATGATCGCCGGTGACTGAATCAGCAACTTGCCTTCATCGGTGCGCAAGGCCGGCACACGACCTTGCGGGTTCACGCCCAGATACGATGGCTGGCGATGCTCGCCACCCTGCGGCGCGATCAGGTTGATCGGCAGCGCCGTGTAGTCCAGCCCTTTGAGCGCCAACGCGATGCGCACCCGATACGACGAGGTGGAACGGTAGTAGGTATAGAGTTCCATGACCCGCTCCTCTTACCGCGCCGCCAGTACTTTGCCGCGGCATTCGCCGAAACCGATGGAGGCAAAACCGTCACGGCTGCAACGGGCGCGCAGGATGATTTCGTCGCCGTCTTCCAGGAATTTACGCACTTCGCCCGATGCCAGTTCGATCGGCTTTTTACCGCCCTCGGTGATTTCCAGCAGGCTGCCGAACTGACCATTTTCCGGCCCCGACAAGGTGCCCGAACCGAACAGGTCACCGGCCTGCAACTGGCAACCGTTGACGCTGTGGTGCGCGACCATTTGTGCCACGGTCCAGTACATGTGTCGGGTGTTGCTGAGGGTCAGGCGATGGGCGGGCAGGTTTTTCTCGCGCAGGCCTTCGGTCAGCAGCAGCACTTCCAGTTCGATGTCGAAGGCACCCGCCGCTTGATCACGGCTGTCGAACAGGTACGGCAGCGGTTGCGGATCACCGGCGGGACGCGGCGGTTGCGCGCGGCGGAACGGTTCCAGCGCTTCGGCGGTCACGACCCACGGCGAGATGCTGGTGATAAAACTTTTCGACAGGAACGGCCCCAGCGGCTGGTATTCCCACGCCTGGATATCCCGCGCCGACCAGTCGTTGAGCAGGCAGAAACCGGCGATGTGATCGGCGGCGTCAGCGATGGCGATCGACTCGCCCATGTCGTTGCCCTGACCGATCCAGATGCCCAGTTCCAACTCGTAATCCAGACGTGCGCACGGGCCGAACGTCGGCTCGGTCTGACCGGCCGGCAGGGTCTGGCCTTTCGGGCGGCGAACATCGGTGCCGGACGGGCGAATGGTCGAAGCGCGACCGTGATAACCGATGGGCACGTACTTGTAGTTCGGCAGCAACGGGTTGTCCGGGCGGAACAGTTTGCCGACGTTCTGCGCGTGCTCGATGCCGACATAGAAGTCGGTGTAATCATTGATTTTTGCCGGCAGGTGCATCACGCAATTCGCCGCCAACGGCAACAATTTTGCGCCTTGGGCTTCGATCTTGCCGTGCAGGGTGCTGCCTTCCTGGAGCAGTTCGATCAGGCGTTCGCGCAGGGCAACGCGAGCCTCGCGACCCCGTTCAAAAAACGCATTGAGCTGGCCGCCACGGGTCGCTTCAACCGCCGCACGCGCGGCGCCGTCGAACAGACCGGCCTCCAGCGCCGCTTCCAGATCAAAGATGTGCTCGCCAATCGCCACACCACTGCGCGGTGCCGAACCGTTGACGCTGAACACCCCCAGCGGCAGGTTTTGCAGCGGGAAATCAGCATGGCCGTTGGCGGAGGTAACCCAGCTACGAGTAATGGAAGTCTGAGTCATGGGTTATCTCCGGGTCGGGTCGAAAGTGGCGGGCAGCGTGGCCCAACAGGCGTCGTAGTTGCCTTGCAGTTGCGGGCAGTCGAGGGCGAAACGGCTCGGGCGCAGCACCTGGCTGGTCTCGAACATGAAGGCCATGGTGTTGTCGATTTTCGCTGGTGCCAGTGCCGCGTTGATCGCTTTGGTGCAGGTTTCACCGTCGGGGCCGTGGGCATTCATGCAGCTGTGCAACGAGGCACCACCGGGCAAAAAGCCTTCGGCCTTGGCATCGTACTCGCCCTTGATCAGGCCCATGAATTCGTTCATCAGGTTGCGGTGGAACCACGGTGGACGGAAGGTGTTCTCGGCCACCATCCAGCGCGGCGGGAAGATCACGAAATCCAGATTGGCCAAACCGTGAACGCTGGTCGGCGAGGTCAGAACGGTGAAAATCGATGGGTCCGGGTGGTCGAAACTGACCGTGCCGATGGTATTGAACCGACGCAGGTCATATTTGTACGGCACGTTATTGCCGTGCCAGGCGACCACGTTCAGCGGCGAGTGATCGAGTTCGCAACCCCACAACTGGCCGAGGAATTTCTGCACCAGAGTGGTCGGTTGCTTTAGGTCTTCGTAATGCGCGACCGGGCTCAGAAAATCCCGCGCGTTGGCCAGACCGTTGCTGCCAATCGGGCCGAGATCCGGCAGCCGCAGCGGCGCACCGTGGTTTTCGGCAAGGTAGCCGCGGGCTTGCGGATCGAGCAGTTCAACGCGAAATTTCAGGCCACGCGGCAGCACGGCGATTTCCAGCGGCTCCAGCTCCAGCACGCCCAACTCGGTGACGATGCGCAAACGACCCTGCTCCGGCACCAGCAGCCATTCGCCGTCGGCGTTAAAGAACACTCGCTCCATCGAACGGTTGGCGCGGTAGTGGTAGATGCTGATGCCGGAGGGTTTGTCCGCGCTCGAGTTGGCGACCATACTCACCAGCCCGTCGATGAAGTCGGTCGGTTCGCTCGGGATGTCCAGCGGGTTCCAGCGCAGGCGATTCGGGGTGACGTCACCCAACGGGCCGCCCGCCAGTTGCCGATCCAGTTTGACGAACGCCGGGTGATTGGCCGACGGTTGAATCCGGTACATCCACGTGCGCCTTGCTTCGCTGCGCGCCATGGTGAACGCGGTGCCGGAAAACAATTCGGTGTAGAGGCCGTACGGGGCTTTTTGCGGGGAGTTCTGGCCGACGGGCAAGGCGCCGGGCAACGCTTCGCTGCTGAATTCGTTGCCAAAGCCGGACTGATAAACCAGCGCTGGCGCCGTTGAATCGAGGTTCATGGAGCCTCCTGAACAGGGAGTAGGCAATGGCCTGTCGCTCTGTTGCAGAGGTCTCGGCACGCCCGGGTTGTTTTTATCGTAATTCAATTACGCACAACGTAATTTGATTGGTATTAACCGTCAAGCTATAAAGACGCCCATTCGTCTCAGGATCACAAACGTCTTCATGGAAAAGCCCAGCGACAGCAACGGTAAACAGAAAGTGCGCTCGGCCGAGGTCGGCACCGACATTCTCAAGGCGTTGGCCGAGTTGTCGCCTTCCACTTCGCTGTCACGCCTGGCCGAACACGTGCAGATGCCGGCCAGCAAGGTTCATCGTTATTTGCAGGCCTTGATCGCCAGCGGTTTTGCCGAACAGAACACCGCCACCAACCATTACGGCCTCGGTCGGGAAGCGCTGCGCGTGGGCCTCGCCGCACTCAACAGTATGGACGTGCTGAAAGTCGCTGCCCTGCCACTGGCCGAGTTGCGCGATGAACTGAACGAAACCTGCTTTTTGGCGGTGTGGGGCAATCAGGGTGCGACCGTGGTGCATATCGAACCGGCCGTGCGCGCGGTGACGGTGGTGACGCAACTGGGCTCGGTGCTGCCATTGCTCAGCTCATCCACCGGCCTGGTGTTCGGCGCTTGCCTGCCCAAGCGCGAAACCGTGGAGTTGCGCGATCAGGAACTGCGGGCCACGACAGACCATGCCTTGGCGGACGATCAAGTCTATGCGGCGTTGTGCGAACAGATCCGCGAACGTGGCCTGCATCATGTCCATGGCTTGCTGATGCCGGGGGTCGATGCGTTATCGGCGCCGGTGTTCAATGCCGTCGGGCACGTGGCAGCGGTGATGACCATCGTGGGGCCGACCTCGTTGTTTCACGCCGACGAAAACGGCCCGGCGGCGCAGCGGTTGCTGGCGGCGACGCGGGCCGTGAGTTGGCGGATGGGTTTTGAGCCGGACAGTGAGGCAACGCCCGCTCAGTGATCAATCAAGCGCATCAAAGCACGAACGTTTGGCTGTCCTGCGGTCGACGCTCGCTCAGTACGTCCTGAACGATTTCCACAAGGATCTGGTGCGGGACCTTCTGCCCCGTGGCCGCCGCCACCATCTCCGCCAGCGACTTCGCATCCTTGGCAAATTCGATCAGGTTTTTTTGCGTGGTGGTGATCGCCTGCTTGCCCAGCTCCTTGTATTTGCCGTAGCCCAGCGTCGCCAGGTCGATCAGCGCATCCTTGAAATGGCCGAAGGCTTTGCGGTTGTCTCCCTCGTGATAAGCCTGCGCGCCCTCCAGGATATTTTTGGTGATGAGTATCGCACTGACGATCAGGCCCACGGGCGGAACAACCATGCTGATCACTTGGGCCGCGAGGATGAAGGCGCTATACGTGATGCCTGTAATGGCTTCAGCCAGGCTGGTCGTCTGTGCATCCACATCGCTGATGACACGCCGGATCATTTGATCGTAGGACCGGGACAAATCCCGCACCCGACTGCCCACTTCCAGGTCGGGTGGGTTGACCGCGCGATTCGACGCCTCCAGTTCATCGAAGTACTGGCTGACGGCACGCTGATCGGTGTAGTGAACTCGACGGCTGAAATAGTCGCGCAAGCCCTTGCTGCGCACGGCCGCATCAAACTGTCTTAACGGTCGAAGCCATAGGCCATCCGGCGCTTGCGGGGTGTACAGCCAGTCTTCATTCCTGCCCCCGGACATGCAGCGGAACACATAGACCCCCTCGACAGGACGGCGGTGGCCCAGATAGAACTGGTACACGCTGTCGCGCATGACCGGGTAATCGCCCATTGCCGGTGGCGTCTCGGTGTTTGGCGTGGTGAGTGCCTGAACGATGCTCAGCAACTGAGAAAACTGGTTGGCGTTCAGCCGCCCCTGGAAGTGCTCGGACAAAATGGCTCGGCGCATTTCCACCAACTGCCGCTCGTGATGCACGCCACGGCGCAAGGTGTAGGTTTTCTCCGCCGGGTTCAAATACATCAACTTCAGCATCTCGATGTATTTTTCACCGGGTCGCAGCGACCGGGACCAACTCGCCAATTCCAGCATATTCAGACTCCCGACCGGTGGATGCGAGGCGTCGAGCCTGAACCTGGGGTAGCGATCAGGCAGCGGTCTTTCGCTTTCATGGGCATAGAACGCGCGCTCGGTGGCGATGATGGCGCTCAGCGACTCGCTCTCGGTCGGGCTGAACTCAATCATGATCAAGTCGGGATCGATGACCACGTTTTCACCCCGGCGCCGCAAGGCTTGCTCGGCGGTGTTTTTTATCAAGTCGTAGGCGAATCGATTAAAAGAAACCAGCGCATGATCGCGGGCTTCAACCGTATACAGCGCCTTGAGTTCGGTATTGAGCCGAGCAAATTGCTGCCGACGCATCCTGTCCGCGGCGCGATAGTTTTGCGGGGCCAACTCAGACACTTCAAAGGCCTCCCAACGAATATGTTCGGCGACGATTCCAAACAATGGCTGGCCCGGTCGTGGTGCCGGCAAGTCAGCCAACTGCACCGCGTCGTCTGTCCAGCGTCGTCGATTGACCGCCACTTCACGGAAGAATTGATGAGCGGTTTGTTGATACCGGCTGCCCACATGCGTGTCGATAAACGCCGTAGACCTGGTCGCCCACTCGCGCACTTTGGCGCCCATCTGAGCCAATGAATCAAACCGATACCAGACATCACCGCTCGGTGCGTGCGGCGCATACACGATGTTGGCCCCCGATGGGCGGGCTCTCTCGCTGATGACAAAACAGTTCTTCATCGCCGCGCCCGAACCGGGGAACACCACACCCCGTGCCACCAGGCTTGGATCGCCCTGGAGATAACGCGTGACCCATGCCTGGTATTGCCGGTGGAAATTGGTTTCGACGCTGGCACAAAACAGGGTGAATTCAATTTGCCTGGCCAAATGTTCCTGCATCGCCTCGTTCACGGCGGTGGGTGTTCCCTGCACAACCATCAGCGTGTATTCGGAACGGATATCTACCGAATTCAGCCAACTGGCAAGCCTGCCAGCGGACAGGCCGAAGGGGGGTTCACCTTCAAAACTGATTTTCTGGGAATTGTTGTCCTGCAGCCCGCGGATGGCGAATTCGGTGAGTGTCATGCGGTCCTGCTGGACGATGTCCCGGCCACCCACGCTCAGGCTGTGAGACGTGTTGACGATGACCAGATCCGGGTCACGGACGTGTCCGGTCGCGCTGTCGAGAAAGGCGCGGACACGCTGGTTGGCATAGGCCTTGAGCGAAGCACGGTTACCGAGCACTTTGTTGAATTCAACTTCACTGTTAATCAATTGCGCTTCAAGTAAAAGAAACCGTTCCACATATTCCGGGCGATAACTTTCACGCCAAAAAGCCAAGCGTGCATCACGCGGGGTTAACGCATTATTAAGTACACTCATCAGCACTATCCTTATTGATACGAGGTTGGCAACACGCCAACTATTCGACCCACAAAAAACTAGCGCCAATTAATAACAATCAAAACCCCCTACATCTTTCACCCTGTGTACTGACTTAACAAATTCACCCGTTAAAAAGTTCAGTTACCATTAACAAACCTTAATCCAGCAAGTCGCAGCGCAGGCTTTACCGTAAACACTATGGGTCTAATGACCCCCGGCTGTTTGGCCATTGCAACGGTTTGAGCCCTGAGTTCCACACCTAACTTCCGATGGATACGACGCGCCGAAGTTTTTACGGTGTGTGACGAGATAAACAGTTGCGCTGCAATCTCCTGACTGGAATTACCGAGCGCAATTAACGTGGGCACCGCAACTGACCACCTGTTTGCCCGCTCGGAGCGTGCCCGGCAGATCGGCCGACCACGCCGGATTTCGCCCTTGCTGAAGTTCTGCCGGCCGTCATCACCGGTCGAAGACTGCCCGGTGCCGCCATTGGCGGTGCCCACCAAGGATTGGGCTACAGATGTCGTGCTGAACGGGACTGTTACTCATGCTGCAACAGTTCATTTCGCTAATCGCTATTTCTCCTTTCGGCTCAACGGCTTATTCTTGCCGGGCTTTCGCGGTGAACCACCGGGAAGCAGTCAATAAGGGATGTGATCAATCCATTCCTGCCCACAGCATTCAGATCAGTCGATGCGTTATCGATTAATCGCCCCGTGTTCACTGACGTTGATTTGTAGCTCCTGATCCAACGTCTTACTTGGCCGCTGCGTTTGCAGCGGCCTTTTTTATGGGCGAGCGCTTTGGCGCGGGCTCACAGGACTTTTCTGGCACAGCACTCATGCAGGATGTTTCCTACCGGCGCCTAAGAAGCTTCTTTTCAACGCGACAGATATTCCTGCTCCGATCCTCATCCTTGGAAATCTCCCTCAGTTTTATATGTAACGGCCTACACACCTCTCGGACCCAGCCATTCCCTTTTCGCTGTAACTTCAGTTGGCACACAGCCACTCGTTGAATTCAATAAAACCCGGCTGGATTAACGCCAACGTCTTTCTTAAACACTCTGCACATTCAAAAGGATATGAATATGCAAAAACCACCGACACCCGGCTTTCTTGAGATCCTTGACCCTATCCATACACGCGCTTATGCGCCCGACCACATGACACCTGTACGTGAAACATCAACTAACCTGGTCCCTGGCACGTTTAGCCACGGCACACCGGTTTACTACCAAAATCACAACACAATAAAAAGCACTACCACGGCGCTTGAACAGGAATATCAAATCAAGTCCAGCCAACTGCCGCAAACCCTTGAACATGAACTCGCAATTACACGCCTTGAAGGTTCAATAGCGCCACTTGCACCGGTGCAATCGATCCTCCGCGAGTTAGAAGTAAGACACACACTTACGCTAAGAAAAATGGCTGAACTGCACAGTAAAACAGCTATTGCCCATGCGTTTTACGGAGGCGATCCATTTAATCGACCTATCAACGAGTTCATGAAAAAAGCGACCGCCATCGAAAAGCGGCCGGTGCCCAACGGGATTGCCATGCAGGCATTGTTTCAGTCCATGAGGGCCGCTCACGATGCAAGGTTGTTGTCCCAAGGCATCGAATTACTCGGGCAGCAGAACGTCAATGTGCAAAATTTTCTCAGGGCCGTGCAGGCCAACGAGGACGCGGCGGCTCAAGCCCGTGAGCAGGCGCGACTGGCGGCATTGGAAGCCGCACGGCAGGCGGCCGTCGAGCAGGCGAGGATTGCGGCGCAAGCGGCCGCCCAACAGATCGCTGCGGAACGGGCGCTTCTCGAAGCCCAAGCCGAGGTCAAGCGCCAGGAAGAGAAGGCACGCGAAGAGCAAGAGGAAAAACAAAGAAAGGAGGCCGATGCCAAAAAGGATGCGCAAGAGCTCGAACGATTCAGAGCGATGGTTGCGATGTTCAAGGCATGGGAAGCCGCCAAAGTCAGTCGGCCGTTTCCCGTATCAGGCCGGTCTGCCGCAGCGGGTCCGGTGTTCACCTTGGCAGCGGGTCGCCTCGCAACAGGCGTAGCGACCACTCAAGCCGTCAGGTCCGCACTGCACACCGCCGTTGCCGCAGCAATAATGGCAGGCTCCGCAGCGGCAAGCGCCGTATTGGTCGGATTTGCCGCGCTGATGTTCCCTTCGCCACTGGCTGACGGTGAAAGACGCTCGCTAGGCGTCCCGCTTTCGAATCTGGTGCCCGACAATCTCCACGCCTGGAGCCTCTCGCTATCGGATTACCAGCCCAACGATCTCCACGCCTTGAGCATCCCGCTCTCGGATTTAGTACAGGGCAATCTTGATGACTTGTATGCCGTTGCCCAGATCAGTGGAGAAATCAGGCTGCCGGTGGCGATCGGCTCCAGAACGACGGGGAACATAACTGAGTTCTTTGTTGCGGCCACTAACGAGACAACGCTGCCTGTAAACGTCCCTGTACGACTCGCCACCTACGACCCTGCCGTTAATGTCTATAGGTCGTACAACCCGGATGCCCCGTCCATCGGCATGACCTGGACGCCTATCGTCCTGCCGAACGGCGCATCAACCACCCTCCCCGCAAGCGAGCCGAACATTGCCGTTTACGACGGCACGACGCCATCGGCCCTGGAAGGAAGGCTCGATGAATTTCCAGAGCTGGATTTGTACAGTTTCGGTGGGTTTATCACGGTCTTCCCTGCCGAGTCGGGTATCCCTCCGATTTTTACAATGTTCAGGGATCGACGGAGCGAACCCGGTGTTGCGAGTGGCTACGGGCAATTGGTTTCCGGAAACTGGGTGGCGGCGGCCTCGACGCAAGAAGGCGCACCGGTACCCAAGCAGATTGCCGATAAACTTCGGGGGAGGGAGTTCTCGAGTTTCAAAGCTTTTCGTAGGGAGTTCTGGAAGGCTGTAGCTGCTGATCATGAGCTGAGCTCACACTTATCTCGGCTAAGCAAAATCGAAACTAAAAAAGGACTTGCAGCTAAAGCACCGTCAGTGGATCACGTCGGACAAAGGACGAAGTACGAACTCCATCATCTGACACCCATTAGCGAAGACGGAGCAGTCTACGACATTGACAACATCAAATTACTCACTCCAAGGCAACACATGGACATTCACTCACATAAGGGGGACAAATAAGATGAGCCTTAAAAACAAGCTCGAGGAATACACCGAATCCGAATATAAAACCCTTATACAACGCTTGTTCGATGGTGAATATTCATCGGAAAAAGAACTCGATGGCATTGTTGAGAACATCGTGAATACTTCCGAACATCCGAACGGCTCCGATATCTTGTACTTTCCTTCGGAGGGTATTGAAGACAGTCCATCTGGCGTTCTGGCGACCATAAAACAATGGCGAGCAGCGAACGGGAAACCGGGATTTAAAGCCGAAGATTAATCATCCGGCAAAGGAGCAAGCAGACTAATGCTTGCTCCTTTCGCCTGATTGTTTACAACGAATACTTCTGCAAATTCGCCATCATTTCCTTCAGCGCTTCAATATTGTCCTTCGGATGCGCAGCGCCTTCGAAATCACAAATCTTTCCCCACTGCGCCGCCACGTCTTCCGGCGAGAACCCCACGCGCGGGTCAAATCCGGCGCCGAGGCTGCGCTCCCAACGGACCTTGCCCATCCAGCCGCCACCGACTTCAAACAACCCGGACGTCTCCTGGCAATTCTCGCTGGCCAGGTACACCACCAGCGGGCTGATGAGCTCAGGTTTGAGCTGTTCGAACACTTGCGGCGGGATCAGGCCTTCGGTCATGCGCGTGCCGCCAGTGGGCGCAATGGCATTGACCAGGATGTTGTTCTTGCGGCCTTCGATGGCCAGCGTGCGGGTCAGGCCGTAGAGCCCGAGTTTGGCCATGCCGTAGTTGGACTGGCCGAAGTTGCCGTAGATGCCCGAGGTCGACGCGGTGAAAATCACGCGGCCGTAATTTTGCTCGCGCAGGTGTGGCCAGGCGGCGCGGGTGACTTTGTAGGCACCTTCGACGTGGACGCGGTAAACCAGGTCCCAATCGGCGTCGTCCATTTTGTGGAAGGTCTTGTCGCGCAGGATGCCGGCGTTGTTGACCACGACGTCGATACGGCCGAAGGCGTCGAGGGCGTGCTGGACGATTTTATCGCCGTCGGTGACAGAGTCGTGGTTGGCTTCGGCGATGCCGCCCGCCTCGCGAATTTCCGCGACGACGCGGTCTGCTGCCGACGCATTGGCGCCCTCACCCTGGGCCGAGCCCCCCAGATCGTTGACCAGCACTTTGGCGCCCTGTTTGGCGAACAGCAGCGCATGCGCCCGACCCAGGCCGCCGCCAGCACCAGTGACGATCACGACTTTATCTTCGAAGCGCACAGACTCATTCATGGGGAACTCCAGCAGGCCGAGGGGACAATGAGCCCGAGTGTCAGGCACGGCGTTGCGGGTCACAATAAACAGCCGGGCACCTGAATGGTGCCCGATAAGGCTGGGGGATAGTCAGGAGCACGCCATTTTGCGTGGGGGCAATATCAGCCGATCGCGAAATTCCAGATAGTGCTTGAGCACTTGCGCCGGCGCTTCGGTTTGCGGGTAATGGCCAATCTCGGGCAGCAGCACCGTGTCCGGGTTGGGTATCAACTCGCGGTAGCGCGCGACCATGTGTGCGCCGGAAATCGGATCAACCTCGCCGTCAATGACCCGCAGCGGCACGTCACCTTGCTGCATGGCGCTGACCCAACGCTCACGCTGGACCCGCCGTTGCGGAATGTAAGTGATGAGTTTGTGCATGATCCGTGGGCCGTGATTGCTGTCGATCAACCCCCAGAAATCGTCCATCTCGCTTTCCGTCGGCCGGGTCATTCGACCGAAGATATGCCGGAAACTCTTGACCAGCGCATCGCGGGTGAAGGCGCGGCCAATCATCCAGCCCAACGGGCTGAGCAGCAGTTTCTGCGCCAGCAGCGGCCGATGGGTTTCAGGAAACAGGCCGCCGTTGAGAAATACGCAACTGGCGAGGTGAAGGCCCGTTTCGTAATGCCGGGCCAGCAGTTCCTGGGCCACGCTGTCGCCGTAATCGTGGGCCAATACGTGCACCGGCTGCGTGACATTCAAGTGCGAAAGCAATGCCTGCTGCAAATCGGCTTGCCCCAACAAGCTGTATTCGTGGTTGGCCGGTTTGGCGGAGTCGCCGAAGCCGAGCATGTCGCAGGCAATCACTCGGTATCGCTGCGCCAAGGGTTGCCACAAGTAATGCCAGTCCCAACTGGCGGTCGGAAAGCCGTGGATGAGCAACAGCGGCTCACCCTGCCCCGCGGTCCAGTAACGGATGGTCTGGCCACGGAATACGAACGTCTGACCGCGTTTGCGCCAAACGCACAGCGGGATCTCGGCGAGTCGCATTAGAGTTTATAACCCGGGTCTTGTTTATCGAGTTTGCGCAGCAATGCCGGCCAGCCCAGCGCGCCACCCATCCCTTGTGCACTTTTGGTGACGCCGGCGATCATCGCCTTGGCGCCGGCCAAAATCTGCGGTTCGATGGCGATCAGTTCGGCACCACCGTTTTGCGCCAGCACCTGAATGTCGCAGGCGCGCTGGAAGGTGAACATCATCAGGAAGGTGTCGGCGATGGTGCCGCCGCAGGTCAACAGACCGTGGTTGTGCAGCATCAGAAAATTGTTTTCGCCGAGGTCGGCTTGCAGGCGCGCCTTCTCTTCATGGTTCAGCGCGACGCCTTCGTAGGCGTGATACGCCAGGCTGGACAGCACAAACAACGACTGCTGACTGATCGGCAAGATGCCTTGTTTTTGCGCCGACACCGCGACACCAGCCGCCGTGTGGGTGTGCAACACGCAGACCACGTCGTGACGTACTTCGTGCACGGCGCTGTGAATGGTGTAACCGGCGGGGTTGATTTCGTAGGGGCTGTCCATCAGCTTGTTGCCGGCCTGATCGACCTTGACCAGGCTTGAGGCGGTGATCTCGTGAAACATCAGCCCGAACGGATTGATCAGGAAATCTTCGGTGCCCGGTATTTTGGCGGAGATGTGCGTGAAGATCAGGTCGTCCCAGCCATGGCTGGCGACCAGACGATAACAGGCGGCGAGATCGACGCGGGTCTGCCACTCGGCGGCGCTGACCTGATCTTTGACACTGTGCGGCGATTGGACGGGAGCAACATTCACGGCAAGACCTCCTGTTCTTATTGTTGTGCTGTCGTAACAGGAGTCTAGTCAGCCATGAACTTCATGCAGTTGCATTGGCAGCCAGCTTGATGGCCGAGCGAGTCAGTGCGCAAAACAGCTTGGATCCATGTCAAAGGACCGACGCCAACAACCGTGCGGCGGCCAGATTCGGCAGGCCCGTCAAAACCATGACCGGCCTCCCCCGAACCGGCTCAGGGCGTTGATGCGCAGGTGGCCGCTCAGCCCCGAAGCGCGCTGACCAGCTCCGCCAGCCAGGGCTCGGCGTCGACTTCCGGGGTCACGCTTTCGCTGGCGTCCAGGCGCAGCATCGGCAGCACCTCGCGCAGGCCCAGCTCACCGAACAACTCGCGCATCTGCTCGCCACCGCCACAGAACGTGTCGCCGTAACTGGCATCACCCAGGCCGATCACGGCACCGGGCAGGCCCCGCCATGCGGCAGGCAACTGATCGCGAATCATCGAAAACAATGGTTGCAGGTTGTCCGGCAACTCGCCCATGCCGGTGGTCGAAGTCACTGCCAGAAAAGCGTCCGGAGCGCAGGCCTGAACATCCGCAAGCGTAGCGCGCGGGTTGTGCCAGGTTTCGAAACCGGCGTCTTTCAAAATATTCGCGGCGTGGCGGGCGACTTCTTCAGCCGTGCCGTACACCGAGCCGGAAATGATGGCGACTTTCATCAATCTGATCCTGAAGCTGAATAAAAGACCGGATATTAACAGCAGAGCCGGCATTGTTCTTTTAGAATGCGGCACACCATCAACCAGGAAAGGATTCTTCGATGATCAACGCTCAACTGCTGCAAATGGTGATCAACGCCTCCAACGACGGCATCGTGATCGCGGAAAAGGAAGGCGATCAGGACACCATCCTGATTTACGTAAACCCGGCGTTTGAACGCCTGACCGGCTATAGCAGCGAAGAAATCCTTTATCAGGATTGTCGTTTCTTGCAGGCCGGCGACCGGGATCAGCCGGCGCTTGCGGCGGTTCGCGAAGCACTTGCCAACAACGGCTCCTGCCGGCAAATCCTGAAAAACTACCGCAAGGACGGCACATCGTTCTGGAATGAGCTGTCTCTTTCGACGGTAAAAAATCCGAGCGACGGGCTGACGTATTTTGTCGGCGTACAAAAAGATGTCTCGGTGCAGGTCAAGGCGCAGCAGCGTGTGGCGCAGTTGGAGGCTCAATTGGCTGAGGTTCAGGTCGAGCTTGCAACACTGAAAGCGACGAACGGCAAAAACAAAACGGCGAATTAATTGTCATTAACTACAATCACCGATGACTTTGTAACTATTTCTTTCGAGTAGATCATGCAACGCGACGCGCTCCTGACCCAGGATGAGCTGGATTTCATCCAGACCATGCAGCACAACCCGCAACTCAATGTGCGGGATGCGACGTCGAGTCTGCTGGTCAACGGTGGTTCGCAAATACGTGACCTGCTCACGCGCCTCGCCGCTCACGAGCAAGTCACCATCCAGGCCAATTTCGAAAACCAGCAAATGACCTTTCCGCTGCACCTCGTGGAAGACGAATTTCATGCGCTGCATTTGCGTCTGGGCGTACCGAGCATTTATGAAGACGGCCCCATGGTCCGCCCATGGCGCCTGACGCTCGAGGAGCCGGTGGCACTTGAAAATGCCAAAGGCCAACCCGGCCCGATGTTCGTGCACGATGTCTCGTTCAAAGGGGTTTTGCTGGAAGTTCGCAACAAGACCAAACCACCCAAGCACTTTGCATTGTGGTTCAGCCCTTCAGGGTATGAACGGATTGCGTTGCGCGGCACGTTCGAGCGGGAGACCGAGCAGGGTTTCTACGCTTACGAGCTGAGCCAGAGCGACAAGGACGAAACCGAACGTCTGCGTCAGTACATCCTTCAGCAGCACCGCTTGACCCATCCCGCGCTGCACATCTGAGTTTCAGGTATCCAGGTTGCCCGCCAGGAACTGCTTCAAGCGCTGGCGCATGACCATCCCTTCATTACCCAGACAACCGACGGATGATCCGGCGAGGCTTTCTTGCGCCAGGTCCGCAGCATCACCCGCCAGCAGCAACTGACAGTCCAGGCTCATGGCCAGACGCTTGAGACGGTGGGGCAACTCAGGTGAAGGGGCGTGATTGGAAAACAACACCAACACCTGCGGTTTGATTTTTTCACACACCAGCGGCAGCTCATCAAATGGCTGACCAATCGTCAGCAACCGCACGCCCATTTCATTTCCGCTCAAGAACAATGCAGCGACCAGCAACTCAAGCTCCCGGCATTGCCCGGCCAGTGCGCTGACGATCACCCGCCGTGGCTGGGCATTGCGCATCAACAACAAACGCTGCAACACACGGGTTCGCAAGAAGCCGTCGAAAAACAGCCACTCACTGGTCTGGCCGAATTGATCCTGGCGCTGGAGCAACAGCTTCCAGAGCGGCATCAGAATGTCCTGAAAAACCACCGATTGTGAGTAGCTGGAGAAAATCTGCCCGTAGACCTGATCCAGCAGAATATCGTCAAAAGTGCTGACCGCTGCATGCACCTGTTGCTGCCACTGGGCGTAATCCGCCTGGACCAGATGATCGGGAATGATGCTGGAAAGCGCCTGGAGCGGTTCGGTCTTGGCCAGTATCTTGCCGACCTTGCTGACGGCGACCCCGCGCGTAATCCAGCCACGGATGGTGCGGACCCGCTCGATATCGGACATCGAATACAACCGATGCCCACTTTCGGTGCGCGCCGGCTGGATCAGACCATAACGCCGCTCCCACGCCCGTAGCGTCACGGGGTTGATCCCCGTCAGGCGTGCCACTTCACGGATTGGAAAGAGGTCTTCCCGGTCAATGGAAAGAGCCGACTGCGAGGCAGGCGTAACATCAGTCAGGACAGGCATTGGGTGGTCGGCGTCCAGGGTCAATTGGATCCTATTCTAGCGCTCATGCCCCCGTACTATTCAAGACATTGATAAATCATGACTGCCGCTGGCCTATTGAGCTGAATCAGGAATAATCCTTGCTTGTCACACGACGCAGCCCAGCACCCCGGCGCTGCGCCTGGCGAAGTTCCTACCCGGAATGACGTACCTGTTATCGGAGATACACAATGTCTACCTCACCCGTCACGCTGATGGTTGCACGCCGTGTTGCCGATGGGCGCTATCAGGACCTGATGGCCTGGTTGCGCGAAGGCGAACAACTGGCCACCGATTTCCCCGGTTATCTCGGCTCTGGCGTGCTCGCTCCACCGCCCGACGATGACGAATTCCAGATTATTTTTCGCTTTGCCAACGAGCAAACCATGCACGCCTGGGAGCATTCTGCTTCGCGTACCGCCTGGCTCGCGCGTGGCAGCGACCTGTTTGCCCATAAGACAGAGCATCGCGTCAGCGGGATAGAGGGCTGGTTCGGTGCCGTTGGCCAACGCCCGCCGCGCTGGAAACAGGCAGTGGCGATCTGGCTGGCGTTCTTTCCGGTGTCGCTGCTGTTCAACTTTGTACTGGGGCCGTTGCTCGCCGACATGGGCCTGCTGACCCGTGTGCTGATCAGCACGCTGTGCCTGACGCCACTGATGGTCTACTTCTTTATTCCGTTGTCGACGCACTTGCTGGCCGGCTGGCTCAATGGCCCGACGGTGCCAACACTGCCCAGTGAACCCGCGTCGCAAAACTCATAATTTTTGCAGGCTCGACCTTGTGCACGAAGAGTGATGCCGCAGCGAGACCGAGATGCCCCCTGTTCTTTTTTGGCGGATAAGTCTCGCGTTTGCCGGACGTAGGTGAACGCTCGCCGTCGCTGGTATAGTTTTGCTCTTACCGCGACGCGAGCCGTTCATGACTTCTTCCGCAGCCCCAATTCTCATCACCGGTGCCGGCCAGCGCGTCGGCCTGCACTGCGCGCAGCGTTTGCTCGAAGACGGTCACCCGGTGATCTTCAGTTACCGCAGCGAACGTCCTGGCGTACAGACGTTGCGTGACTTGGGCGCGATGGCGGTGTTCGCGGACTTTTCCAGCGAAACCGGCATTCTCGCTTTCATCAGCGAGTTGAAAACCCGCACCGACAGCCTTCGGGCAATTGTTCACAATGCCTCCGAATGGCTGGCCGAAACGCCAGACGCCGAAGCCGCTGCCTTCACCCGGATGTTCAACGTACACATGCTGGCGCCCTACCTGATCAACCTGCATTGTGCCGACTTGCTCCAGCGTTCCACCCCGGCCGACATCGTGCACATCAGCGACGACGTGACGCGCAAGGGCAGCAGCCGGCACATCGGCTATTGCGCCAGCAAAGCCGGACTCGACAGCCTCACCCTGTCGTTCGCCGCGAAATACGCGCCGACAATCAAGGTCAACGGGATCGCCCCGGCCCTGCTAATGTTCAACCCCGACGACGACGCGGCGTACCGCACCAAGGCGCTGGCCAAGTCCGCGCTGGGCATCGAGCCTGGCGGCGAAGTGATTTACCAGAGCCTGCGTTATTTGCTCGACAACCCTTATGTCACCGGCACGACCCTGACGGTCAACGGCGGACGGCACCTCAAATAAGCTGCCCCGCGAGGATTCACCATGTCGTTATCCCTGCCCCAGAAGGCCCTGTCCCAGAATTATCGCGAGATCCTGATCAACCTTGGTGAAGATCCCGACCGCGAAGGCCTGCTCGATACACCGATGCGCGCGGCCAAAGCCATGCAGTACCTTTGCCATGGTTACGAACAGAGTGTCGAAGACATCGTCAACGGCGCGCTGTTCGCGTCCGACAGCGACGAAATGGTGATCGTCGACAACATCGAGTTGTACTCACTTTGCGAACATCACTTGTTGCCCTTCATCGGCAAGGCACATGTGGCTTATATTCCAACCGGCAAGGTGCTGGGCCTGTCGAAGATCGCGCGGCTGGTGGACATGTTCGCCCGGCGCCTGCAAATCCAGGAAAACCTCACCCGGCAAATCGCCGACGCGGTGCAACAAGTGACCGGCGCTGCTGGCGTTGCGGTCGTCATCGAAGCCCGGCACATGTGCATGATGATGCGCGGCGTTGAAAAACAGAATTCGACCATGAACACCTCGGTGATGCTCGGCGCCTTCCGCGACTCGACCAACACCCGCCAGGAGTTCCTGCAATTGATTGGACGGAGCAAGTAGCAATGCCACAACTTCAACCAGGAATGGCGCGCATCCGGGTCAAAGACCTGTGCCTGCGCACCTTCATCGGCATCAACGAAGACGAAATCCTCAACAAGCAGGACGTGCTGATCAACCTGACGATCCTGTACGCGGCGCAAGAAGCGGTGCGCGACAACGACATCGATCACGCGCTGAATTACCGCACCATCACCAAAGCAATCATCAAGCATGTCGAGGGCAATCGTTTCGCGCTGCTGGAACGGCTGACCCAGGAGATTCTCGATCTGGTGATGGCCAATACCTCGGTGCTGTACGCCGAAGTCGAAGTCGACAAACCCCACGCCCTGCGTTTCGCCGAGTCGGTGTCGATCACCTTGGCCGCGAGCCGCTAAGCGCGTCTGGCGCATTGTTCGCCAGACTTTTATCATCCGCGCCACGATTCGATTGCACAGAGCCCGCCATGAACGATCAACAACGTCTGGAACTTGAAGCCGCGGCCTTTCGCCGGCTGGTCGCGCACCTGGACAGCCGCAAGGATGTGCAGAACATCGACCTGATGAACCTCTCGGGTTTCTGCCGCAACTGCCTGTCCAAGTGGTACAAGGCCGCTGCCGACGAACGTCAGATCGAGGTCAGCCTCGACGATGCTCGCGAAGTGGTTTACGGCATGCCGTACGCCGAGTGGAAAGCCCAATACCAGCAAGAAGCCAGCGCCGAACAACAAGCGGCGTTTGCCAAAGGAAAACCCAATGAGTGATGTGAACACCCTGCGCGCCAGCCTCAACAGCGGCGACCATGTTTTTGCCGACACCCTGGCCTTCATCGCCGCCGGTTATGACTACCAGCCGCAGGCGTTCAACAACGGTGGCGTCGAAAACGCCGCCGGGCGGAACGAAGGCTCGTGCAAGACGCTTGGTCTGGCGCTGCTGGAAGGCCTGAGCGATGAAGAAGCGCTGTTGGCGTTCGGCGAGCATTACCGCTCGGTAGTGGCCACGCCTGAAGGCAGCGACCACGGCAATATCCGTGCGCTCATCGCGCACGGCCTGGCCGGCGTCAAATTCACTCAGCAGCCCCTGACCCGCCGCTAATTCAAGATCGAAAGATCGCAGGCTTCTGTACGCGCTGACGAAGCCTGCGATCTTTCGCTTTCAACGCACATCCCGACTTTTAAGATTGACCCGGCCACTTTATTTCGTTTGCCTGCCCCCCCTGCTCGCGGCTTAGATAAAAGGAAGCACTCCTTCTCTCGAGCCAGGCATTTCATGAGCAGCGAACACATCAGCCAGTCGATCAACATCGTGCACCCCGTCACCCTCAGCCACGGCAAAAACGCCGAGGTCTGGGACGCCGACGGCAAACGCTACATCGACTTTGTCGGTGGCATCGGCGTGCTGAACCTCGGCCATTGCCACCCGCGCATCGTCGATGCCATTTGCAACCAGGCGATCCGGCTGACTCACTACGCATTCAACGCAGCACCGCACAGCCCCTACCTCGACTTCATCGATCGCCTGGCCGCGTTCATTCCGGTGGACTACCCCGTCAGCGGCATGCTCACCAACAGTGGCGCGGAGGCCGCGGAAAACGCGCTGAAGATCGTCCGTGGCGCGACCGGTCGGACGGCCGTCATCGCCTTCGACGGCGCCTTCCACGGTCGTACACTCGCCACGCTCAACCTCAATGGCAAAGTCGCGCCGTACAAACAGAAAGTCGGCGTGCTGCCCGGCCCGGTGTTTCACTTGCCCTACCCGAGCAAGGACAACGGGGTGACCTGCGCCGAGGCGCTGAAGGCCATGGCTCGGTTGTTCAGCGTCGAGATCGACGTCGAGGACGTGGCGTGCTTTATCGTCGAGCCGGTGCAAGGTGAAGCGGGTTTCCTGGCGATGGATGTCGAATTTGCCCAGGCGCTGCGCACGTTCTGCGATGAAAAAAACATCCTGCTGATCGCCGATGAAATCCAGTCCGGCTTCGGCCGTACCGGCCAGCGTTTTGCGTTCTCGCGATTGGGCATCGAGCCGGACCTGATTCTGCTCGGCAAAAGCATCGGCGGCGGTGTGCCGTTGGGTGCGGTGGTCGGGCGCAAGCCGTTGCTCGACTGTTTGCCAAAGGGCGGCCTCGGCGGCACTTACTCCGGCAATCCCATCGCATGCGCTGCAGCACTGGCGACTTTGGACGAAATGACCGATGCCAACCTGCACGCCTGGGGCACTCAGCAGGAAGAGGCGATTGTCGGCCGCTACGAGTCCTGGCGCGCCCGCCAGCTGTCGCCGTACCTGGGACGTTTGACCGGCGTCGGCGCGATGCGCGGTATTGAACTGGCCCATGCCGACGGCACGCCCGCCACTGCCCAACTGACTCAGCTGCTGAGCCTTGCGCGAGACGCTGGCCTTTTGCTGATGCCCAGCGGCAAGTCACGGCACATCATTCGGCTGCTGGCGCCGTTGACTATCGAGGCGACGGTGCTGGAGGAAGGTCTGGATATTCTTGAGGCGTGCCTGATGAAACTGACCTGATCACACACCTCCTGTGGGAGCAGGCTTGCTCGCGAAAGCGGCTTAACATTCAGCATTGATGTTGCCTGACAGACTGCCTTCGCGAGCAAGCCCGCTCCCACAGATTTATTGATAGCCGACTGAATCGCGTTCACAAAAAAACCGGCCGAAGCCGGTTTTTTCATGCCTGCGATATCAGAACGAAACGTTCTGCAGGTCGTCCAGGTAACGCTCGGCATCCAGTGCGGCCATGCAGCCGGCGCCCGCCGAGGTGATCGCTTGACGGTAAACGTGATCAGCCACGTCGCCCGCCGCGAAGATCCCTTCGACGTTGGTTGCAGTCGCGTTGCCTTCACGGCCGCCGTGCACCACCAGATAGCCGTCTTTCAACGTCAGCTGACCTTCGAACAACGAGGTGTTCGGGGTGTGGCCGATGGCGATGAACACACCGTCGACGGTCAGTTCGTCGAAGCTGCCGTCGTTGTTCTTCAGGCGAGCACCGGTCACGCCCATGTTGTCGCCCAGGACTTCGTCCAGGTTGGAATTCAACTTGAGGATGATTTTGCCTTCGGCAACCCGGGCATTGAGCTTGTCGATCAGGATCTTTTCGGCGCGGAAGGTCTCGCGGCGGTGAATCAGGGTCACGGTGCTGGCGATGTTGGCCAGGTACAGCGCTTCTTCGACAGCGGTGTTGCCGCCACCGACCACAGCCACCGGCTTGTTGCGGTAGAAGAAACCGTCGCAGGTGGCGCAGGCCGAAACGCCCTTGCCCATGAACGCTTCTTCCGACGGCAAGCCCAGGTAACGAGCGCTGGCGCCCGTCGCGATGATCAACGCGTCGCAAGTGTACGTCGCGCTGTCGCCGGTCAGGGTGTATGGCTTGGCAGCGAAGTCGACGGCATTGATGTGGTCGAACACGATCTCGGTTTCAAAACGCTCGGCGTGCTCTTTCATGCGTTCCATCAGCGCCGGGCCGGTCAGGCCGTGGACATCGCCCGGCCAGTTGTCGACTTCGGTGGTGGTGGTCAGTTGACCGCCGGCCTGCATGCCGGTGATCAGCAGTGGCTTGAGGTTGGCACGGGCGGCATAGACCGCGGCGCTGTAACCGGCAGGGCCGGAACCGAGAATAATCACTCGCGAATGACGGACTTCAGACATGACCTGCTCCTGTTGACCGGCCCTGAACAACTGGCGCGGAACGCCGGATTGCCGGCGGGAATAAAAAAGGACTGTTGAAAGCACTTGGGGAAGGCTTGAACTCGACAGTCCTGTAAAAAGAATGGGTGCAGCGTATCGAGGGGGCGAAGATTAAGGAAATACGGTTTAACAATCCAGCTCATAGGTGGTCTCTATCCCGTTACGCCGAATATAGAGACGCCTTTGTTACAGTTGATGTCGATGCTGCGACCGCGCTTTCGCCCCTGTGGCAAAGCCGGTAAGGTCGGCGCGTTTACCCTTTGCTCGGAGCACGCTATGCCCGCCCCTGTTCTGTCCGGCCCGCAATACCTGCGCGAAGGCCTGAAACTGGTCCTCAGCCCCAGCCTGCGCCTTTTTGTATTGCTTCCACTGGTGATCAATCTGGTGCTGTTCGTCGGATTGATCTATCTGGCCGGCCATCAATTCAGCCTGTGGGTCGATACGCTGATGCCGACCCTGCCCGACTGGCTGAGTTTTCTCAGCTACATCCTCTGGCCGATTTTTGTGGTGCTGGTGGTGTTGATGGTGTTCTTCAGCTTCACCATGCTCGCCAACATCATCGCGGCGCCGTTCAACGGTTTCCTCGCAGAAAAAGTTGAAGTGGTGGTGCGCGGCACCGACGATTTCCCGGCCTTCAGCTGGGGCGAACTGACCGCCATGATCCCGCGCACCCTCGCCCGTGAAATGCGCAAACTCGGCTACTTCCTGCCGCGCGCCATAGGGCTGTTTATTCTTTCGTTCATCCCAGTGGTGAACATCATCGCTGCACCGCTGTGGCTGCTGTTTGGCGTGTGGATGATGGCGATCCAGTACATCGACTACCCGGCGGACAACCACAAACTCGGCTGGAACGAAATGCTCGCCTGGCTGCGGCAGAAGCGTTGGCAGAGCATGAGTTTCGGCGGCAGCGTGTATCTGGTGCTGCTGATTCCGGTGGTCAACATCCTGATGATGCCGGCGGCCGTGGCTGGGGCGACGTTGTTCTGGGTGCGTGAACGCGGCGCAGAAGCCCTGGTAGTGGAGAAGCGCTGAAAGGCGCTCTCCTGCCCTGATCCGGGTTAACGATGAATGATCCAAACGCCGTATAGCGCCATCCCCCAGAGCAACACTCCAGGCACCATTACCAGGTAATTCCAGGCGGTGAAACGCGAATTGCTCAGCGCCTGGGGGTCATTGGCGGCGAAGTTGATCATCGGCTGGCCTTTGCTCACCACATAGGCGCGCAGCGGAATCGCCAACAGCAACCAACCGGCCAGAAACCCGAAGCTATCGACGTGCCTTACCACGGCATCCAATAGATTGGCACCGACAGTCAGCACAACGAACACGGTTGCCCACTGCTCATAGTCCCACTCAATCGTGTGGCCACTACCGCGAATTTTGTCATTCGCTCGCCGGTACAGTTGATGAATGAAAAAGATGCACAGCAGGCCACGAGCCCATGGCCAGATGTCTGCCTGAGTGGATTGCTTGTAGAGACTCCAGTTCTTGAATGACCAATAGTAGAAGTACACACCAAACGTCAGTATCGCCAGCGTCAGAAGCTTTGCTGGCGAGACCACATAAAACTCGGACGGCTGCTCAACAACAGTCTCCAGTTGAGCCATCGGTGGGGCGTAAACATCCTCGGACACGGCAGTTTCTCTGATAAGTGTGGGCTAATAAGGCTAACGACCTGTCGGAAGAAATGTTGAGCAAAAAGTAAACCTGGCTACGTCACAAATCCATCATCGAAACGCCACAATGGCGACATGGCCTCAGCCGACACTGAGGTCATGACGACAGCTCTGCACATCACCCTGATTACCGAAACCTTCCCTCCCGAGATCAACGGCGTGGCCAATACCCTTGGCCGTTTGTGCGACGGTTTGCGCGCGCGCGGGCATCAGGTGGAACTGGTACGGCCGCGCCAGGGTTGCGATCAGCAACTGGGCAATGACGATGAATTGCTGCTGTGTCGCGGCTGGCCGTTACCGGGTTATCCGGGCCTGCAATGGGGCCAGTCGTCGATGCACAAGTTGCTGCGACGCTGGAAGCGCCATCGGCCCGATGTGCTGTACATCGCCACTGAAGGGCCGCTGGGTCTGTCGGCGTTGCGCGCGGCACGGCGCTTGGGGATTTCGGTGGTCAGCGGGTTTCACACCAATTTTCAGCAGTATTCCAGCCAGTATGGGCTTGGCCTGCTGACGCGTTTGCTGACCCATTACCTGCGCTGGTTTCACAACCGCTCGACCCTGACCCTGGTGCCCAGCGTCAGCCAGCACCGGGAACTGGAACGCCGGCATTTCGAGCGTCTGGCGTTGTTGTCCCGTGGCGTCGACAGCCAACTGTTCCACCCCAGCAAACGGCGGAACGCGCTGCGTGAGCAATGGGGATTGGGTGACGATGACATCGCCGTTATCCATGTCGGACGCCTGGCACACGAGAAGAACCTGGGCTTGCTCAAACGCAGCTTCGAGACGCTGAAGACGACTTACCCACAGCGCACCCTGAAGTTGATCGTGGTTGGCGACGGGCCGCTGCGCATGGCGCTGGAGAAGGAACTGCCCGGGGCGATTTTCTGCGGCTCGCAGCGTGGTGAAGCGCTGGCCAGCCACTATGCGTCAGGGGATGTCTTTCTGTTTCCGAGCATGACCGAGACGTTCGGTAATGTGGTGCTTGAGGCGCTGGCTTCGGGGTTGGCGGTGGTGGCGTACGATCTGGCGGCAGCGGCTCAGCACATTCGCCACGGCTACAACGGCGTGCTCGCGATGCCTGGGGATGAAGCGGCGTTCTGCGAGGCGGCGCGCTGGTTGCTGGAGCAGGAGGAGACGTTGCGTTGCGTGCGGCTCAATGCGCGCCAGCATGCGAGTCGCCAGGGCTGGGGAGCGATTATCGAGCAGTTTGAAGGGCAGTTGCGGGGGGCTTGCGTGGGGGAGCAGGTGGCTACAAATACGGCGATCTTGCCCTGATTTTTTGCTGATCCATAGTCAGTCTTCGCGGGCAAGCCCGCTCCCACAGGGGACCGCGTTCTGCTGGAGAAATGCGGTCGAATGTGGGAGCGGGCTTGCTCGCGAAGGGGCCAGTCCTGAGAGCGCTTAAACCAGCGTCATCAGCGCCTCACGGCTGAACGGCAGGATGTCGCCGTCACGACCGTCGCGCACTTTCTGCGCCCAGTCCGGGTCCACCAGCAGCGCACGACCTACTGCCACCAGGTCGAATTCTTCTTTGTTCAAACGCTCCAGCAGATTTTCCAGGCTGGCTGGTTGGGCGACTTTGTCGGTGTTGACCATGAATTGCAGGAACTCGCCGTCAAGGCCAACGCTGCCCACGGTGATGGTCGGCTTGCCGGTCAATTTACGCGTCCAGCCCGCCAGGTTCAGGTCCGAACCATCGAACTCCGGCTCCCAGAAACGGCGCGTCGAGCAGTGGAAAATGTCCACGCCGGCGTCGGACAACGGCTGGAGGAATGCCCCCAACGCTTCGGGGGTTTGCACCAGCCGTGCGGTGTAATCCTGCTGCTTCCACTGCGAAAAACGGAAGATGATCGGGAAGCCTTCGCCGACTGCTGCACGCACAGCCTGGATCAACTCGATGGCGAAACGCGAACGGTTGGCCAGGCTGCCGCCGTATTCGTCGGTACGCTGGTTGGTGCCTTCCCAGAAAAACTGGTCGACCAGATAACCGTGAGCGCCGTGGATCTCCACGCCATCCATGCCGATGCTTTGCGCGTCTTTGGCCGCCTGGGCGAAGGCCGCGATCACCTCTTGGATGTCTTGTTTGGTCATGCCGTGAACCACGACGTGACCGTCCTTGAGTTTTTCCGACGGGCCGTAACCTGGGACGCTGGCATCCGGCTCGGTGCCGATGCGACGCACGCTGCCGACATGCCACAACTGCGGCACGATCTTGCCGCCTTCGGCGTGGACCGCATCGACCACTTTCTTCCAGCCGGCCAGCGCAGCTTCACCGTAGAAGTGCGGCACGTTCGGGTAGCCGTTAGAGGCTTTGTGGCCAACGGTGGTGCCTTCGGTGATGATCAGGCCAACGCCCGCACTCGCTCGGCGACGGTAGTATTCGATCACCTTGGAATTGGGCACGCCACCCGGTGAAAACGAGCGCGTCATCGGCGCCATGACGACGCGGGTCGGCAGTTCGAGGGTGCCGAGACGGAACGGTTTGAACAGGGCTTTTACAGGCATGGGGCGCTCCACGGGGAATGATTTTATGACGGCGATAATATGGAGAGTTGCCAGCCTTGAACAGCACTATTGATTTAGGTGATTAAGGATCAAAAGACAGAAAGCAAAAGATCGCAGCCTTCAGCGGCTCCTACGTGGGAAGGTGATCACCCGTAGGAGTGGCCGAAGGCTGCGATCTGTTGATGTTGTGCAATCAGCTCAGGGCTTTTTCAATCGCATGAACGATCGTCGGATCATCCGGCGCCGTACGCGGCGAAAACCGCGCCAGCACACGACCGTCCTTGCCCAGCAGGAATTTCTCGAAGTTCCAGGTAATGTCCCCCGGAAACTCCGCGCCCTCGCCCGCCAGCAGGCGATACAACTGATGGCGATCATGACCGTTGACTTCCAGCTTGCTCGACAGCGGAAAGGTCACGCCATAGTTGAGGCTGCAGAACTCCTGGATCTCTTGTTCGGTGCCCGGCTCCTGTCCGGCAAACTGGTTGCACGGCAAGCCCAGCACGCTGAAGCCTTGGCCCTTGAATTGCTGATAGAGGTTTTCGAGCGCCGCATATTGTGGGGTCAAACCACATTTGGAGGCGACGTTGACCACCAGCACGACGTGCCCCTTGAAGGGCGCCAGAGGTAGCTCCTGACCATCCAGGGCTGTCAATTTAAGGTCGTGGAAAGCACTCATGACGAACTCCAAATTCCCGTGTTCTTCTCGAAACAGCCGCTTGGCGATGTCACCAGGGACAGTCGCGGACTAAAAAGGCGCCCTCGGGCGCCTCTCCAGTTCTCGAAAGCTTAGCGCAGAAAATCAGTGGTGATGGCCACCTTCGCCATGGACGTGACCATGAGCGATTTCTTCCTGGCTGGCGTCACGAATGTCGATGATCTTGACCTGGAAATTCAGGCGCTGACCGGCCAACGGGTGGTTGCCGTCGACGGTAACGTCGTCGCCGTCGAGGTCGCGAATGGTCACGATCTGCATTTGGCCGTCTGGCGCGGAAGCGTGGAACTGCATGCCCACTTCCAATTCGTCGACGCCTTCGAACATGCTGCGGCTCAGGGTGCTGACCAGTTCGGCAGCGTATTCGCCGTAAGCGTCTTCAGGTTCTACGGCAACGGTCAGTTCGTCACCGACTTTCTTGCCTTCCAGAGCCTTTTCCAGGCCCGGGATGATGTTACCTGCGCCTTGCAGGTAGACCAGCGGCGCGCCGCCGGCGGAGCTGTCGATGACCTCACCAGCGTCGTTGGTCAGGGTATAGTCGATGGAGACAGCCTTATTGGCGGCGATCAGCATGGGGCGAGACCTTTTGCAGAAGAATATAGAAAGGCCAAGTTTAGCGAAGCAATCGCCCGAAAGCGAACACAACCCGGACAGACGGATGGCAGCGAAAGACTCGACGGTCACAGGTTTCCATCAGGATGAGGACGGGCACTGGGTGGTCGAGCTTTCCTGCGGCCACACCCAGCACCTGCGTCACCAGCCACCGTGGCAATCGCGGGCCTGGGTCATGGACCCCGCGCAACGTATTGAAAAAATAGGCCAGCGCTTTGATTGCGGTTGGTGCGCACAAGGCTCGGTTAGCGATAACCTTGGCGACTGAATTTCGGCAGACGGCCAATCATAGGCCCTCGCCATTGCCTGCACCCCTTAGAGAATCCGCATGCAAACTTTTTTTATCGCACCCACCGACTTTGGTGTGGGTCTGACCTCAATAAGCCTCGGGCTGGTGCGCACCCTTGAACGAGCCGGCCTCAAAGTCGGCTTTTTCAAACCGATTGCCCAGCCCCATCCAGGCGACACCGGCCCGGAACGCTCCACCGAACTGGTGGCCCGCACGCACGGTTTGAAACCACCAAAGCCGCTGGGCCTGGCGCACGTCGAGCGCATGCTCGGCGACGGTCAGCTGGATGAGCTGCTCGAAGAAATCATCACCCTTTATCAGCAAGCGGCCGTCGGCAAAGACGTGCTGATTGTCGAAGGCATGGTCCCGACCCGCAGCGCCAGTTACGCCGCACGGGTCAATCTGCACTTGGCGAAAAGCCTCGACGCCGAGGTGATCCTGGTCTCGGCACCGGAAAACGAAGTGCTGACCGAACTTTCCGGTCGTGTGGAATTGCAGGCGCAATTGTTCGGCGGGCCGAAAGACCCGAAAGTCCTCGGCGTGATTCTCAACAAGGTCAAAACCGACGAAAGCATGGAGGCCTTCGCGTCGCGCCTGAAGGAGCACTCACCGTTGCTGCGCAGCGGTGATTTCCGCTTGCTGGGCTGCATCCCGTTTCAACCAGAGTTGAACGCGCCGCGCACCCGCGACGTCGCCGACCTGATGGGCGCGCAAATCCTCAATGCCGGCGATTACGAAACCCGGCGCATGACCAAAATCATCATCTGCGCCCGCACCATGCGTAACACCGTGGAGCTGCTCAAGCCCGGCGTGCTGGTGGTGACCCCAGGTGACCGCGACGACATCATCCTCGCCGTCAGCCTCGCCGCCATGAACGGCGTGCCGCTGGCCGGCTTGCTGCTGACCAGCGACACCCTGCCCGACCCGCGCATCATGGACCTGTGCCGTGGCGCGTTGCAGGCGGGTTTGCCGGTGTTGTCGGTGAGCACCGGCTCCTACGACACCGCCAACCAGTTGAACGGTCTGAACAAGGAAATCCCGATCGACGACCGCGAGCGTGCGGAGATCATCACCGACTTCGTCGCCAGCCATCTCGATGCCAAATGGCTGCACCAGCGCTGCGGCACGCCACGGGAAATGCGCCTGTCGCCGGCGGTGTTCCGCTATCAACTGATCCAGCGCGCCCAGGCCGCCAACAAACGAATCGTGTTGCCCGAAGGCAGCGAACCGCTGACCGTGCAAGCCGCGGCGATCTGTCAGGCGCGAGGCATCGCCCGTTGCGTGTTGCTGGCGAAACCGGAAGACGTCGAAGCGGTCGCCCGCGCGCAAGGCATCGAGCTGCCACCGGGGCTGGAGATTCTTGATCCGGACTTGATCCGCCAGCGCTACGTCGAACCGATGGTCTCGCTGCGCAAAAGCAAAAGCCTCAACGCGCCGATGGCCGAGCAGCAACTGGAAGACACCGTGGTGATCGGCACCATGATGCTGGCGCTGGATGAAGTCGACGGCCTGGTGTCCGGGGTCATTCATTCCACGGCAAACACCATCCGCCCGGCCCTGCAACTGATCAAGACCGCGCCGGGCTGTACCTTGGTGTCGTCGGTGTTTTTCATGCTGTTCCCGGAGGAAGTACTGGTCTACGGCGACTGCGTAATGAACCCGCACCCGACCGCCAGCGAACTGGCCGAGATCGCCCTGCAAAGCGCCGATTCGGCGGCCGCGTTCGGCATCACCCCGCGCGTGGCGATGATCAGCTATTCCAGCGGTGACTCGGCCAGTGGCGGAGAAGTCGAGAAAGTCCGTGAAGCAACGTTGCTCGCCCACGAACAACAGCACTCGCTACTGATCGACGGCCCGCTGCAATACGACGCCGCCGCCAACGAAACCGTCGCTAAGCAATTGGCTCCGAACAGTCAGGTGGCCGGTCGCGCCACGGTGTTTGTGTTCCCGGACCTGAACACCGGCAACACCACGCACAAAGCCGTGCAGCGCAGCGCTGACTGCGTCAGCCTCGGGCCGATGCTGCAAGGCCTGCGCAAACCGGTGAACGACCTGCCGCGCGGCGCGCAAGTCGACGACATCGTCTACACCATCGCGTTGACCGCGATTCAAGCTGCCAACCGACCTGTGGATCTTTAAATGCTGGATTTCCTGCCTGCCGCCGTGCGCGGCGTGATTGCATCGCTGTTGCTGGCGCTGAACACGATTTTGCTCTGCTCGTTTCTGTTCTGCGTGGCGATTTTCAAGGTGCTGCCCTTCGCCATTACCCAACGCTTCACGCGTTGGCTGATGAGCCACACCCATGAAGCCTGGATCAGCAACAACAAGGCCTGGATGAACCTGGTCCGCCGCACCCGCTGGCAACTCAGCGGCCTTGAAAGCCTGGACTATCAGCACTCGTACCTGATCACCAGCAACCACCAGAGCTGGGTCGACATCATGGTGTTGCAGTACGTGCTCAACCGCCGCATCCAGCCGCTGAAATTCTTTCTCAAGCAAGAGCTGATCTGGGTGCCGGTGATTGGTCTGGCCTGGTGGACACTGGGCTTTCCGTTCATGAAGCGTTACTCCAAGGCTTACCTGGAAAAGCACCCGGAGAAAAAAGGCAAAGACCTGGAAACCACCCGCAAGACCTGCGCAAAGTTTCGCAACAACCCGGTGGGGATCTTCAACTTCGTCGAAGGCACGCGTTTTACCGAGGGCAAGCACGCGCAGCAGAAATCACCGTTCAAGTACCTGCTGAAGCCAAAGGCTGGCGGCATTGCATTTGTGCTGGATGCGATGGGAGAACAGCTGGAATCCATCGTCAACGTAACGATCCACTATCCGGGCGGGCGTCCGGGGTATTGGGATTTGCTCTGCGGCAACGTCAAAGACGTGGTGGTGCATTTTGAAGAGCTGAAGATTCCGCCGCAGTTCATCGGCAGGAATTACGACCAGGACGGGGAATACCGACTGGAGTTTCAGGGCTGGATCAATCAGTTGTGGGAAGACAAGGATGCGTTGCTGGAGCAGATGCATCGCGAGTATCCAGCCAAGTAATCGGGTGTCGGTTCCGGCTTCATCGTCACAGGGGATCTATGGCGAACACTGAACCTGTGGGAGCGGGCTTGCTCGCGAATGCGGACTGACATTCAACATTGCTGTCGACCGATACAGCGCTTTCGCGAGCAAGCCCGCTCCCACATTTGAATATTGCGAGTCACAAAAAAACCCGCCGATGATCGCTCATCGGCGGGTTTTTTATGGTGGCTAGCGCTTAGATCGCGCCACGCTGACGCAGCAGATCCAGCACTTGCTTGACGCTTTCTTCCAGCGACAGCGACTGAGTGTCGACCACAAGGTCTGCATCCAGTGGCACGTCATACGGGAAGGAATCGCCCGGGATGTTGTCGCCAGCGGCGGCGTACAGCCCTTGCGGATCACGCTCGGCACACACGGCCGGCGAGGCCTGGACGTAAATCGTCAGCAGTCGCTCCTTGCCGATCAGGCCCTTGGCCTGTTCACGACCTTCTGCACTCGGTGCAACGAAAGCTGCCAGGGTCAGCAAACCGGCTTCGTTGAACTGACGCGCAACGTGCGCGGCACGACGCCAGTTCTCGGTACGCCCGGCGCGATCCTGTGGCAGACCTTTGTTCAGGTCGTGACGCAGGTTCTGGCCATCGAGTACAAACACCGCACGGCCCATGTCGAACAACTTGCGTTCAACCGCATAAGCCAGGGTGCTTTTGCCCGCGCCCGACAAGCCGCTGAACAACACGGTGGCCGGTTGCTGACCGAAGCGCTGGGCGCGTTCTTCGGTGGCGACGTGCGCCAGTTTGCCGTGGTGCGAGCTGCTGCCATGGGCCGACGGCTGCGCGATGATCATGCCCGCCGCGACGGTGCCGTTGGTCAAGCGATCAATGACGATGAACGACCCGGTGGTGCGGTTGCTCGCGTAACCGTCCAGCGCGATGGCGGCGTCGAGGCTGACCTTGACCCGGCCGATCTCGTTCAGGTTCAGCGAGCTGGCCGGACCTTCTTCCAGGGTGTTCACGTCAACGCGATTGACGATGCTGGTGATCGAACCCGGCACGTAAGACGTGGCGCGTTTGATGTCGTATTTCTTGCCCGGCAGCATCGGTTCCTCGGCCATCCACACCAGCATGGCGTCGAAGGCGTCAGTCACTTGCGGCAGGTTATCGGCGTGTACCAGCAGGTCGCCGCGCGAGATGTCGATCTCGTCTTCCATGGTCAGCGTCACCGCTTGGCCTGGACCTGCATGCTCCAGTTCACCTTCGAAGGTGACGATGGATTTCACGCGGCTGCTCTTGCCCGACGGCAGCACCACGACTTCGTCGCCCTTGTGCACGATGCCGCTGGCCAGGGTGCCGGCGAAACCACGGAAGTTCAGATTCGGACGGTTGACGTACTGCACCGGGAAACGCAGGTCGGTGTAGTTGCGGTCGTTGGCGATCTCGACGGTTTCGAGAATTTCCATCAGCGACTGGCCGGTGTACCACGGCGAGCGCTCGGACTTGTTCACCACGTTGTCGCCCTTCAACGCCGACATTGGCACGAAGGCCATGGTGGTCGGCTTGAACGCGATGCCTTCGGCGAACTTCAGGTAATCGGCCTTGATCGACTCGAACACGCTTTCGTCGAAACCGTTGAGGTCCATCTTGTTGATGGCGACCACGATGTGCTTGATGCCCAGCAACGACGCGATGAAGCTGTGGCGGCGGGTCTGGGTCTGCACGCCGTAGCGGGCGTCGACCAGGATGATCGCCAGGTCACAGGTGGACGCACCAGTGGCCATGTTGCGGGTGTACTGCTCATGGCCGGGGGTGTCGGCAATGATGAATTTGCGCTTGGCGGTGGAGAAATAGCGGTAGGCGACATCGATGGTGATGCCCTGCTCACGCTCGGCCTGAAGGCCGTCGACCAGCAACGCCAGGTCGATGTCTTCGCCGGTGGTGCCGACTTTTTTCGAGTCGCGGGTAATGGCTTCCAGGTGATCTTCGTAGATCATCTTGGAGTCGTGCAGCAGGCGCCCGATCAGGGTGCTCTTGCCGTCGTCGACGTTGCCACAGGTCAGAAAGCGCAGCATTTCCTTGCGTTCGTGCTGGCCCAGGTAGGCGAGGATGTCCTCGCTGATCAAATCAGATACGTGCGACATGACAACCCCTTAGAAATAACCCTGACGTTTCTTTTCTTCCATCGAGCCTGCGCCATCGTGGTCGATGACCCGGCCCTGGCGTTCGGAAGTTCGCGTCAGGAGCATTTCCTGAATGATGTCGGTCAGGCTGGTCGCCTCGGACTCGACCGCGCCGGTCAGCGGGTAGTCGCCGAGTGTGCGGAAACGGACCTTTTTCTTGACGATGCGCGCCTTGTCTTCGTCGCTCAGGTGATTGAGCAGGCGTTCGTCGTCGATCATGATCCAGGTGCCATTCATCTCGATGACGTCGCGCTCGGCGGCGAAATACAGCGGCACAATCGGGATGCCTTCGAGGTAGATGTATTGCCAGATGTCCAGTTCGGTCCAGTTCGACAACGGGAACACACGAATGGATTCGCCCTTGTTGACGTTGCCGTTGTAGACGTTCCACAACTCTGGACGCTGATTTTTCGGATCCCAGCGGTGCTTGGTGTCGCGGAAGGAATACACGCGCTCTTTGGCACGGGATTTTTCTTCGTCACGGCGAGCACCACCGAAAGCGGCGTCGAAACAGTACTTGTCGAGGGCCTGCTTGAGGCCTTCGGTTTTCATGATGTCGGTGTGTTTGGCACTGCCGTGGGTCAGCGGGTTGATGCCCTGCGCGACGCCATCGGGGTTGACGTGCACCAGCAGGTCCAGGCCCAGTTCTTCGACCATGCGGTCGCGGAACGCGTACATTTCCTTGAACTTCCACCGGGTGTCGACGTGCATCACCGGGAACGGCAGCTTGCCCGGGAAGAATGCCTTGCGCGCAAGGTGCAGCATCACGGCGGAATCTTTACCGACGGAGTACAGCATCACCGGGTTATCGAACTCGGCGGCGACCTCGCGGATGATGTGGATGCTTTCGGCCTCCAGCTGTTTCAGATGCGTCAGTTTGTCGACCATGGCTACTCACGAAAACGATCTTATGGACGGCCAGCGGGCCGTGTTCGAGCGGGGAATCCTAGCACAGCGACCTCTTCTAATCAGGACGCCGGCTAGATCGAAAGGGTATATGAATATACCGCCTCGTTTGGCCACCAACGCCCCTGTGGGAGCGGGCTTACTCGCGAATACGGACTGACATTCAACATTGATGTCGACGGATACAGCGCTTTCGCGAGCAAGCCCGCTCCCACATTTGGATGGTGGCGGGCTGATCAGATCGGATTCGGGCAATCGATGAAGATGTGTTCGAGGGCAAACCGCCGCGCCAGGTAATCGCCCAAGGCCTGCACGCCGTAGCGCTCGGTGGCGTGGTGGCCGGCGGCGATGAAGCTGATGTCGTTTTCCCGGGCGCTGTGGAAGGTTTGCTCGGACGCTTCGCCGCTGAGGTACAGGTCGACCCCTGCCAACACCGCTTGGTCGATGTAACCCTGACCGCCACCGGTGCACCAGCCGACCCGGCGGATCATCTCGCTGCCTTCGATCAGCAACGGCTCGCGGCCCATGACTTCCTGCACCCGACGGGCGAAATCACGCGGCGTCATCGGTTCACTCAAGGAGCCGACCAAGCCGACTATTTTGAGGTTCTCCGGGTCCAGCGGCCCTTCGACCGTGATGTCGAGTTGCCGCGCCAGTTGTACGTTGTTGCCAACGTCCGGGTGCAAATCCAGCGGCAGGTGATAAGACAGCAGGCTGATGTCGTGCTTGAGCAAGGTTTTCAAGCGGCGCTGTTTCATGCCGGTGATGCATGGGTTTTCGCCCTTCCAGAAGTAGCCGTGATGCACCAGCACCAGGTCCGCCTGGGCTTCGACCGCCGCGTCCAGCAACGCCTGGCTGGCGGTGACGCCACTGACGATGCGCATCACTTGCGGCCGCCCCTCGACCTGCAAACCGTTGGGGCAATAATCGGCAATCCTGGCGCTGCCGAGGTAACGGTCGGCTTCTTCGACGAGGGTGCTCAGGGCGACGGCCATAAAAGACTCCTAAATATCCCGTTCAGAGGCGCGCTCGCCTCGTATAATGCGCGACATTATGGGCGGTCTCATACCACCTGCAACCTCTCAGGACGTGCTTAATGCTCAAGGCGCTGCGTTTTTCCGGCTGGCCGCTGTTGGCCGGCGTGCTTATCGCTCTGTTGATCATCCAGCGTTACCCGCAATGGGTCGGGCTCCCGAGCCTCGACGTCAACCTGCAGCAAGCCCCGCAAACCACCAGCGTGCAGCAGGGGCCAGTGTCATACGCAGACGCGGTGACCATCGCCGCGCCGTCCGTGGTCAACCTGTACACCACCAAAGTCATCAACAAGCCGAACCATCCGCTGTTCGAAGACCCGCAGTTCCGCCGGTTCTTCGGCGACAACTCGCCCAAGCAGAAGCGTATGGAGTCGAGCCTCGGTTCGGGCGTGATCATGAGCCCGGAAGGGTATTTGCTGACCAACAACCACGTCACCAGTGGCGCCGACCAGATTGTGGTGGCGCTCAAGGACGGTCGTGAAACCCTCGCCCGCGTCATCGGCAGCGACCCGGAAACCGACCTCGCGGTACTGAAGATCGACCTGAAAAACCTGCCGTCGATCACCGTGGGCCGCTCCGACAACATTCGCATCGGCGACGTCGCGCTGGCCATCGGCAACCCGTTCGGCGTCGGCCAGACCGTGACCATGGGCATCATCAGCGCCACCGGGCGCAATCAGTTGGGCCTGAACAACTACGAAGACTTCATCCAGACCGACGCCGCGATCAACCCCGGCAATTCCGGCGGTGCGCTGGTGGACGCCAACGGCAACCTGACCGGCATCAATACGGCGATTTTCTCCAAGTCCGGCGGTTCGCAAGGCATCGGTTTTGCGATCCCGATCAAACTGGCCATGGAAGTGATGAAGTCGATCATTGAACACGGCCAGGTGATTCGTGGCTGGCTCGGCATCGAAGTTCAGCCGCTGACCCAGGAACTGGCGGAGTCGTTCGGCTTGTCGGGGCGTCCGGGGATTGTGGTCGCAGGGATTTTCCGTGACGGGCCGGCGCAGAAGGCCGGCCTGCAACTGGGCGACGTGATTCTGGCCATCGACGGCGAGCCGGCCGGTGATGGTCGTCGCTCGATGAACCAGGTCGCGCGGATCAAACCAACGGACAAGGTGACGATCCAGGTGATGCGCAATGGCAAGGAGCTGAAGCTCACCGCCGAAATCGGCCTGCGCCCGCCACCGGCGCCGGTCAAGGAGAAAGAAGCAGAGTAAGTGTTGCGGGGCACAGACTTAAGGTCGGTGTTTGCCCATTCGCGAGCGAGCCCGCTCCCACACTGGATCGGCGGTGAACACCGGAGATCAAATGTGGGAACGGGCTTGCTCGCGAAGGCGGCTCAGAGGTCGCCGAGGCCGTCGATCAGCGCCTGATTCTGCTCGGGCGTGCCGATGGTGATCCGCAAGAATTGCGCGATGCGTTCCTGCTTGAAGTGCCGAACGATCACACCTTGCTCGCGCAACTTCGCCGCCAGCCCCGCCGCATCGTGCTGCGGATGACGCGCAAAGATGAAGTTCGCCGCCGACGGCAGCACCTCGAAGCCTTTTGCCTGCAACTGCCCGATCACCTTCTCGCGACTCTCGATCACCAGCCGGCAGGTCGTGTCGAAATACTCGCGATCCTCAAACGCCGCCGCCGCGCCGACAATCGCCAGGCGATCCAGCGGGTAGGAGTTGAAGCTGTTCTTGATCCGCTCCAGCGCTTCGATCAGGTCCGGGTGCCCCACCGCCAGGCCAACCCGCAGGCCAGCCAGTGAACGGGATTTGGACAAGGTCTGGGTCACCAGCAGGTTTGGATAACGATCCACCAGACTGATCGCGGTTTCGCCGCCGAAGTCGATGTAGGCCTCGTCCACCACGACCACCGAATCCGGGCTGGCCTGAAGGATTTGCTCGACGGCTTGCAGCGTCAGCAGGCAACCGGTCGGCGCATTCGGGTTGGGGAAAATGATCCCGCCGTTCGGCTTGGCGTAGTCCGCCGGGTTGATCCGGAAGTCTGCATCCAGCGGCACGGCGTCGAACGCGATGCCATACAACCCGCAGTAAACCGGGTAGAAGCTGTAGCTGATGTCCGGGAACAGCAGCGGTTTATCGTGCTGCAACAAACCGTGAAAAATGTGCGCTAGCACTTCATCGGAACCGTTGCCGAGGAACACTTGATTGCCCTGCACGCCGTAATACCGGGCCACGGCTTGCTTGAGCAGGTCGCTGTTCGGGTCCGGGTACAGACGCAGGTTGTCATTGAGTTCGGTCTGCATCGCCGCCAAGGCTTTGGGCGATGGACCATACGGGTTTTCGTTGGTGTTTAGCTTCACCAGTTTCGTCAGCTTCGGCTGCTCGCCCGGCACGTATGGCACCAGACTCTTGACGAAGGGGCTCCAGAATTTACTCATGTTCAGTCCACCTTCTTATCGTCGACGATGCGGTATTCAGCGCTGCGGGCGTGGGCAGTCAGAGACTCGCCACGGGCCAGCACGGAGGCGGTTTTGCCCAGTTCGGACGCGCCCTGCTCGGAACAGAAAATGATCGACGAGCGTTTCTGGAAGTCGTACACCCCCAGCGGCGAAGAGAAGCGCGCCGTGCCGGAGGTCGGCAGCACGTGGTTCGGGCCGGCGCAGTAATCGCCCAGGGCTTCGGAAGTGTGACGGCCCATGAAGATTGCACCGGCGTGGCGGATCAGCGGCAACCAGGCCTGCGGATCGGCGACCGACAACTCCAGGTGTTCCGGTGCGATGCGGTTGGCGACTTCGATGGCTTGCTCCATGTCACGCACCTTGATCAGCGCACCACGGCCGTTGATCGAAGTTTCGATGATCTCGGCGCGCTCCATGGTCGGCAGCAATTTGCTGATGCTCGCCGCCACTTTGTCGAGGAACTCGGCGTCCGGGCTCACCAGAATCGCCTGCGCGTCTTCGTCGTGTTCGGCCTGGGAGAACAGGTCCATGGCGATCCAGTCCGGATCGGTCTGGCCGTCACACACCACGAGGATTTCCGAGGGGCCGGCGATCATGTCGATACCGACCTGACCGAAGACGTGACGCTTGGCCGTGGCGACATAGATGTTGCCCGGCCCGACGACCTTGTCGACCTTCGGCACGCTTTCGGTGCCATACGCCAGCGCAGCCACCGCTTGCGCGCCGCCGATGGTGAACACCCGGTCCACGCCGGCGATGCACGCGGCGGCCAACACCAGTTCATTGATTTCACCGCGCGGGGTCGGCACCACCATGACCACTTCGGTCACACCTGCGACTTTGGCCGGGATCGCGTTCATCAGCACCGAGGACGGGTAGGACGCCTTGCCACCCGGCACGTACAGGCCGGCGCGGTCCAGCGGTGTGACCTTCTGGCCCAGCACCGTGCCGTCGGCTTCGGTGTAGCTCCAGGAATCCTGCTTCTGCTTTTCGTGATAGCTGCGCACGCGGGCGGCGGCTTTTTCCAACGCTTCGCGCTGCGCCACGGTGATCCGGGTCAGCGCCAGTTCCAGGCGCTCGCGCGGCAGGATCAAGTCGGCCATGGAGGCCACTTGCAGACCGTCGAATTTCTGGGTGAACTCCACCAGCGCCGCATCGCCACGCTCGCGCACGGCTTTGATGATGTCCAGCACCCGCTGATTGACCGAGTCGTCAGACACACTTTCCCAGCTCAGCAAATGATCCAGATGATGCGCGAAATCCGGGTCAGCAGCGTTGAGTCGGCGAATTGCAGTCGGTGCGGTCATAGCGAGAGCCTCATAGGAATGGCAAAAACTCAGGCGCCCGAAGCTACCATTCGATCCGCTTGGGCACCTGAGAATTCTGGCTATGAGGCGGATAGACGGGCGCGACTTAACGTCGCGCAGGTGAATCAGCCGCGGTGTCGAGACTCCACTGCCTTGCGCAGGGTGTCGATCAACGCCTGGATACGGGCGTGTTGCATTTTCATCGAAGCTTTGTTGACGATCAGCCGGGAGCTGATGTCGGCAATGAACTCCTGGGGTTCCAGGCCATTGGCGCGCAAGGTGTTGCCGGTGTCGACCACGTCGATGATCTTGTCGGCAAGGCCGATCAGCGGCGCCAGCTCCATCGAGCCGTACAGCTTGATGATGTCGACCTGACGACCTTGCTCGGCGTAGTAACGTTTGGCAACGTTGACGAACTTGGTCGCGACCCGCAAGCGGCCCTTGGGCTCGACATCGCCGACACGGCCGGCGGTCATCAGCTTGCACAGGGCAATGCGCAGGTCCAAAGGTTCGTACAGGCCCTGGCCGCCATATTCCATCAGCACATCTTTACCGGCGACGCCCAGGTCCGCGGCGCCATGCTCGACGTAAGTCGGCACATCGGTGGCGCGCACGATCAGCAGACGGACGTCAGGCTGGGTCGTGGGAATGATCAGCTTGCGGCTCTTGTCCGGATTCTCGGTCGGCACGATGCCCGCTTCAGCCAGAAGCGGCAGGGTGTCGTCAAGGATGCGGCCCTTGGACAGTGCGATGGTCAACATGGGAAACGTCAGTCCTTATCAGGCTACTGATGCCCGGTCGCAATCGGCGCCGGACATGCATCGAGCCTGAAACAGGCTCGACTTAAACAAATTCAAAGGGCGCGTCCCTGCGCCCATGCAGCAGAAACTAGCCCGGTACGCGGCGGATCTTGGCGCCGAGCATCTGCAGTTTCTCTTCGATGCACTCGTAACCACGGTCGATGTGGTAGATGCGATCGATCAGGGTGTCGCCTTCAGCGATCAGCGCCGAGATCACCAGGCTGGCCGAAGCACGCAGGTCGGTGGCCATGACTGGCGCGCCCTTGAGCTTCTCGGTTCCGGTAACGATGGCAGTGTTGCCTTCGACCTGGATCTTGGCGCCCATGCGGTGCAGTTCGTAAACGTGCATGAAGCGGTTTTCGAAGATCGTCTCGATCACGGCACCGGTGCCTTCGGCAATGGCGTTGAGCGAGATGAACTGCGCTTGCATGTCGGTCGGGAACGCCGGGTACGGAGCGGTCCGCACGTTGACGGCTTTTGGCCGCTTGCCGTGCATGTTCAGCTCGATCCAGTCTTCGCCGCAGGTGATTTCCGCGCCCGATTCCTTGAGCTTCTCAAGGACGGCTTCGAGGATGGTCGGATCAGTGTCCTTGACCTTCACTCGGCCACCAGTCACGGCTGCCGCCACCAGGTAGGTGCCGGTTTCGATACGGTCCGGCATCACTTTGTAAGTGGTCGGGTGCAGACGCTCAACGCCGTCAATGATGATGGTGTCGGTGCCGGCGCCAGTGATCTTGGCCCCCATGGCGATCAGGAAGTTCGCCAGGTCGATGACTTCAGGTTCGCGAGCGGCGTTCTGCAACACGCTGCGGCCCTTGGCCAGAGCGGCCGCCATCATGATGTTTTCGGTGCCGGTCACGCTGACGGTGTCGAAGAAGAAGCTCGCACCGCGCAAACCGCCTTCCGGCGCCTTGGCCTTGATGTAGCCGCCTTCGACGTCGATGATCGCGCCCATGGCTTCGAGGCCACGGATGTGCAGATCGACCGGACGCGAACCGATGGCGCAACCGCCAGGCAATGCGACTTCGGCTTCACCGAAACGGGCAACCATCGGGCCCAGCACCAGGATCGACGCACGCATGGTCTTGACCAGTTCGTACGGGGCGATCAGGGTCTTGATGGTGCGCGGGTCGATTTCGACGCTGAGCTTCTCGTCGATCACCGGCTCGATGCCCATGCGACCGAACAGCTCGATCATGGTGGTGATGTCGTGCAGGTGCGGCAGGTTGGCCACAGTGACCGGACCATCGCACAGCAAGGTGGCGGCCAGGATCGGCAGGGCAGAGTTCTTTGCCCCGGAGATGCGGATTTCGCCATCAAGACGAACGCCACCGGTAATAATCAATTTATCCATAAGAATCTCGACGCCCTTGGGCTCAGGTGCGCTCGGCCCAGGCCGCGCTGCTGAAAAATTTCATAGTGACCGCATGGATGCTGCCATCGGTGATCCATGGGTTCAAATGGGCATAGATCTGCTGCTGACGCTTCACCGGGCTCAACGCCGCCAGTTCATCGCTAATCACATTCAGCTGAAAGTTGCAGCCTTCGCCCTCAACTTCTACCAGCGTTCCGGGCAGCTTTCCTTCAAGGAAGCTCTTCACTTCTACGGCCTGCATGCTCAACCTCAATCGGCGCCCTGTGCGCGCGGGTCGGACATCATACAAAAAAGCCCCGCGCCTGCGAACCCCGCGAAGCAGGACTCTGACGGGGGGCTTCTTTATAGATGCGGTTAGGGATGCGCCAACAGCTCGGTCAGTTCGCTGACCTGAGCGATTTCGCGCATGTCTTCTGGCATCCCGCGGATGCTCAGCGCCTTGCCGGCCGCGTGTGCATCGCGCATGAAACACAACAGCAGCGACAAGCCGACACTGCTGGATTTCAACACTGCCGAGCAGTCGACGACCAATGCGGTCGCGGCGCTGGACTTGATCAACGCCTGCCCTTGCTTGCGTAAACCCGGGCCGGTGCGATAGTCCAGCATGCCGCTCAGATGCAACTCGCCGGACTCGCTCATGCGAATGGCCGACACACTCATTGGGTGGTCTGCTCGGTAGTAGCCTTGGCTTTGGCGACTTCCCCGGCCCAATTGTTGATCGTCTTGTCGAGGTCATTGCCATTGCGCTGCATCGCGTCAGCGAACTGGTCGCGGAACAGCTTGCCGATGTTGATACCGTTGATGATCACGTTACGCAGCTTCCACTCGCCGTTGATCTTCTCCAGGGTGTAAGACACCGGATAGATCGCGCCGTTGGTGCCTTTGACCGTCATGCCAACGCTGGTGCGGTCGCCCGACTCATCCTTGGCGGGATCAACGACGATGCCCTGGTTGTTGTACTCGAGCAACGCATTGCCATAGAACTGGAACAGGCCTTTCTTGAAGTTTTCCTGAAAGGTCTGCATTTGCGCAGGCGTGGCATTGCGCGAGTATTTGACCGTCATGATGCTTTTGGAGATGCCCTCGGCATCCACGACAGGCCCGACGATGGTGTTCAACGCCGCGTAAAAGTCTTGCGGATCCTGCTTGTACTTCTCTTTGTTGGCCGACAGATCGGCCAACATCCGGGTCGTAGTGTCCTGAACCAGATCGTGCGCTGAAGGCGCCGCCACGGCGTTAGCCATCAACGGCAGGGCCGCGAGTAGTACCAACAGGCCACGTCGCAAGGTAGAGATCATTCAAAAGCTCCTCATTTGGCGTCTTTGCTAACGGTATTGAGCAGGAATTTACCGATCAGGTCCTCAAGCACCAGCGACGACTGCGTATCGTGGATGGTCCCGCCATCCTTGAGCAGGGTTTGTTCCCCGCCCACGCTGATACCGATGTACTTTTCACCCAACAGGCCAGCGGTCAGGATAGATGCAGTGGAGTCAGTCGGCAGGTTATCTACGCGCTTTTCCAGTTGCATGGTCACCCGACCGGTGAAGCTGTCGCGGTCCAGATCGATTGCCGTGACCTTGCCGATAGTCACACCGGCCATGGTCACTTTAGCTCTGACCGTCAAACCGGCGATATTGTCGAAGTAGGCGTAAAGTTTATACGTTTCGGTACTCGCGCTCGGCGCCAGGCCACTGACTCGCAGGGCAAGCAGCAACAAAGCCAGGATGCCAGCCAGCAAGAAAAGGCCGACACCGATTTCAAGGGTGCGGTTTTGCATCAGAAATCTCCAAACATCAAGGCGGTCAAAATAAAGTCCAGGCCGAGTACCGCCAAAGAGGCGTACACCACGGTCTTGGTAGTGGCACGACTGATCCCCTCGGAAGTGGGCTCGCAGTCATACCCTTGGAATACGGCGATCCAGGTCACGACAAAGGCAAAAACCATGCTTTTGATGACGCCATTGAGCACATCACCGGTGAACGTTACGCTGTTTTGCATGTTTGCCCAGTACGAACCCTCATACACACCCAGCCAGTCGACAGCCACCCACGAACCGCCCCAGATACCCACCACGCTGAAAATCATCGCCAGCACGGGTAAGGAAATGAAGCCGGCCCACAGGCGCGGGGCAATGATGTATTTGAGCGGGTCGACCCCGATCATTTCCAGGCTGGACAACTGCTCGGTGGACTTCATGTTGCCGATTTCAGCGGTCAGGGCAGAGCCCGCACGCCCGGCAAACAGCAATGCAGTCACCACCGGGCCCAGTTCGCGCAGCAACGTCAGCGCGACCATCTGCCCGACAGCCTGTTCTGAACCATAGCTGGAAAGAATGCTGAAACCCTGCAAGGCCAGGACCATGCCGATGAAAATCCCCGAGACGACGATGATCACCAGGGACATCACGCCCACCGAATGCAGCTGCTTGACCAGCAGGCCAAACCCGCCGCCGATGCCGCCACGGCCGAGCAAAGCGTGAAACAGGAAAATCGTCGAGCGACCGAAGACTGCCAGCGCGTCGATGGCGGCGTGGCCAAAACGGCGCACTCGCTCTATTAATGAAATCTTGCGCATCAACGCTTCCCCAGAAGATCTGCGCGGTAGTCCGTCGCTGGAAAGTGGTATGCGACCGGACCATCGGGGTCGCCAGTCATGAATTGGCGGATCCGCGGTTCCTGTGAGTTCATCAGTTCCTCGGGAGTTCCCTGCCCCAGCACCTGGCCTTCGCCGACCACATAGATGTAGTCGGCGATGCTCGCGGTCTCGGCCAGATCGTGGGAGACCACGATACTGGTGATGCCCAGCGCGTCATTGAGCAGGCGGATCAGGCGCACCAGCACGCCCATGGCGATTGGGTCCTGGCCCACGAAGGGCTCGTCGTACATGAGGATTTGCGGATCGAGGGCAATCGCCCGTGCCAGTGCGACACGACGCTTCATGCCGCCGGACAGTTCGTCAGGCATCAGGTCGATGGCGCCACGCAAGCCGACGGCCTGCAATTTAAGCAGGACGATGTCGCGGATCATTTCTTCCGGCAACTCGGTATGAACGCGCAGCGGGAACGCGACGTTCTCGAACACATCGAGGTCGGTGAACAGTGCGCCACTCTGGAAGAGCACACCCATGTGCTTGCGCGCATCGAACAGATCACTGCGCGACAACTTGGGCAGGTTCTGGCCGTTGACCCAGACTTCGCCTTTGGAAGGACGCAATTGGGCGCCCATCAAACGCAACAGCGTGGTCTTGCCACACCCGGAAGGCCCCATGATGCCGGTGACCTTGCCGCGCGGGATACGGATATCGACGTTATTGAAAATGCTGCGCGCACCGCGCTTGAAGGAGACTCCCTTCAGCTCGACCGCGTAGGCGTTATCGGCACTCATCTAAACTCCTTGCGATGCAGCCTCTCACTCGGACGCCTGACTTTCTGACGAAAGCACATACCTCCGGGCGGGCCGAACTGGCGGCGAACTATATCACTGCATAGGCCAAGCGCCCAAGGCCCACGCCGGGCATGTTCAACGGCAAGGCCGGCTAAAAGCTTCTATTTAGAAGGTTTCCGTAACAGGGAATGACAAAGCACGACGAACTTGCGTGAGGGTTTCGATCATTACCGCTATAATCGCCGCCTTTTCATCAGGCTATACGATTTCTGACATGAGCCAATCCAGCGACCTGATTCAATCAGCTCAACGCACCATCCGCCTCGAACTGGAAGCCGTAGAAGGCTTGCTGCCCCATATCGACGCAGATTTCGTACGCGCTTGCGAGATGATTCTGGCCAGCAAAGGCCGCGTGGTCGTGGTCGGCATGGGCAAATCGGGGCACATCGGCAACAAGATCGCCGCGACCCTGGCCAGCACTGGCACCACGGCTTTTTTCGTGCACCCGGCCGAAGCCAGCCATGGCGACATGGGCATGATCACCCGCGACGACATCATCCTGGCCCTGTCGAACTCCGGTTCCACCAATGAAATCGTCACCCTGCTGCCCCTGATCAAACGCCTGGGCATCCAGTTGATCAGCGTGACCGGCAATCCTGATTCGCCGCTGGCCAAGGCCGCCGAGGTCAACCTCAACGTTCACGTCGAACATGAAGCCTGCCCGCTGAACCTGGCGCCAACGTCGTCGACCACTGCCGCGCTGGTGATGGGCGACGCCCTGGCGGTCGCGCTGCTGGAAGCCCGCGGTTTTACCGCAGAAGATTTCGCTTTTTCCCACCCGGGTGGCGCGCTGGGCCGACGCCTGCTGCTGAAAGTTGAAACCGTGATGCACGCCGGGAAAGATCTGCCGCAAGTACCACGCGGCACCCTGCTGAAAGATGCACTGATGGAAATGACCCGCAAGGGGCTGGGCATGACGGCGATCGTTGAAGCCGATGGCACGCTCGCCGGGATTTTCACGGACGGTGATTTGCGCCGTACTCTGGATCGCACCATTGATATCCATCACACCACTATCGATGAGGTCATGACTGTCCACGGCAAGACCGCTCGCGCCGACATGCTGGCAGCCGAAGCGCTGAAAATCATGGAAGATCACCGGATCAATGCGCTGGTGGTGGTGGACAAGGAGGATCGTCCGATCGGCGCCTTCAACTTGTCCGACCTGCTGCGCGCGGGAGTAATGTGATGAGCAACGATCTGCTTCAACGCGGCAAAAACATCAAGCTGGCGGTCTTCGACGTCGACGGCGTTCTCACCGACGGGCGCCTGTATTTCCTCGAAGACGGCAGCGAATTCAAGACCTTCAACACCCTCGACGGCCAAGGCATCAAGATGTTGATGGCAGCCGGCGTGCAGACCGCTATCATTAGCGGCCGCAAGACGCCGGTGGTTGAGCGGCGTGCGAAGAATCTCGGCATTCCCCACCTGTATCAGGGTCGCGAAGACAAACTGGTGGTGCTCGACGAGCTTCTTGCCCAACTCAACCTAAGCTATGAGCAAGTGGCCTACCTGGGTGACGACCTGCCGGACCTGCCGGTGATTCGCCGTGTCGGCCTGGGCATGGCCGTGGCCAATGCCGCCAGCTTTGTGCGTGAAAACGCCCATGGCATCACCGTTGCCCGTGGTGGCGAAGGTGCCGCTCGCGAATTCTGCGAATTGATCCTGCGCGCCCAGGGCCGCCTCGATGCGGCCAACGCCGCGTACCTGTGAGCCCATTATGCTGAGCAAAAAGTTTCGCAATATCCTGCTGTTCGGTCTCATCGCAGCGCTGTTCGCGGCGGTCGGCTACTGGAACATCAGCCCGGAACGCTTTCTCGACAAGACCGTTGCACCTGTCGATCAAAGCGCTATCGACTATTACGCAACCAACGCCCACAGCGTGCAGTACCTGCCCGATGGCAGGCTGCAATACGAAATGACGTCCGACAAGGTTGAACACTTGAAAGCGACTGAAGTGACGCTGTTGACCAATCCTGACCTGAACATGTTTCGCGGCACCGAATTCCCCTGGCACGTCCAGAGTGAACGCGGCGAAGTCAACCCTGACGGCACTCAGGTCGAACTGATCGACTCGGTACGCATCACGCGCTTCGATGAGAAAAACCGCAAGACCCTGATTACCAGCACCCGTATGACTGTGTTCCCCAAGGACCAATATGCGCAGACCGACCAACCCGTTAGAATCGACGGCGCTGGCGGTGTATCGACAGGCAACGGAATGAAAGCGTACTTGAAAGAAAGCAGGATACACCTGCTATCGAACGTAAGAGGACAGTATGAGGCTCGTTAAAACTCTCCCTATTTTGCTCAGTCTGGGCGCAGCACTGGGAAGCATGAGCGCCTGGGCTCTGCCGAACGATCAAGAGCAGCCTATCCGCATTCAGGCCGACGACGCCCAACTGGACGACAAGAATGGCATCGCCACCTATAAAGGTGACGTGATCATCACTCAGGGCTCGATGAAGGTCACCGGCAATACCGTGACCATCACTCGCACCCCGGCCGGCGACATCGACGTAGTGACTTCGGTGGGCAACCTTGCCTACTTCGAACAACTGCAGACCCAAGGCGATACCAAGCCTGTTCAGGGCTGGGGTGTGACGATCCAGTACCACGCAGCGCAAAACCGCGTTGTGCTGATCGACAAGGCCAAGGTTGTCGACAAGGACAACAACGTCACCCAAGGCGAGAAAATCGTCTACGACACGGTCAAGAAGCTTGCGAGTGCCGGCCGTGCCACGGGCAACAAAGTCACCGAAGCGCGCCCACGCATTGACATGGTGATCCAGCCGAAGCCGAAAACCGACGCGAAAAAGGCCCCGTAATGGCGACTCTGAAAGCTCAGCATCTGGCCAAAGCCTACAAGAGCCGCCAAGTCGTGCGCGACGTCAGCCTGTCGATCGACAGCGGTCAAATCGTCGGCCTGCTGGGCCCGAACGGCGCCGGCAAGACCACTTGCTTCTACATGATCGTCGGCCTGGTACAGGCTGATCAGGGACGCGTGCTGATCGACGATCTGGACGTCAGCCACCAGCCAATGCACGGTCGCGCGAAGGCCGGCATCGGCTATCTGCCGCAAGAAGCGTCGATCTTCCGCAAACTGTCGGTAGCCGACAACATCATGGCTATCCTCGAGACCCGCAAGGAACTCGACAAGGCCGGTCGTCGCAAAGAGCTGGAAAGCCTGCTGCAGGAATTCCACATCAGCCACATCCGCGACAACCTCGGCATGAGCCTGTCCGGCGGTGAACGTCGCCGCGTGGAAATCGCCAGGGCACTGGCCACCAACCCGAAATTCATCCTGCTCGACGAACCTTTCGCCGGTGTAGACCCGATTTCGGTCGGCGACATCAAACAGATCATCTATCACCTCAAGGCCAAGGGCATTGGCGTGCTGATCACTGACCACAACGTCCGTGAGACCCTGGACATCTGCGAAACCGCCTACATCGTCAACGATGGCCAACTGATCGCCGAAGGTGACTCCGCCACCATCCTGGCGAACGACCTGGTAAAAGAAGTCTACCTGGGCCATGAGTTCCGCCTGTAAGCGCTGAGGTGTCTGGCTAGTCGACCGGGTGCTTGTCTCGATAAAAATCAATACTTTTTTATTGTTACAGCGCTCTAGGCAAACACTTCAGTTTCGGGCATATAATTTGCTTATGTTTGGCGCTCCGGCGCCCTGTAGTGGATGGCGCATGTGCGCCGGCGAATAAGGTGTTAAGCCCCTGCCATGAAACCATCGCTAGTCTTGAGAATGGGCCAGCAGCGCTGCATCTTCAGCAGTCGCGGGAAGATGCTCATGTCGCCAGCGCCCGTCACG